>JALFMW010000313.1 GCA_022782605.1 Clostridium sp.
GAGAGCAAGTGATGGGGCCATAGATAGTGTGAAAATTATAAATAATAAAATTACCTACACAACCATAAATAATAAAAAAGCAAAAGGTATTTGTGGTTCGGGAATAGTTGATTTAATAGCAGAATTATTTTTAAATAAATGGATTGATTTTTCAGGAACTTTAATACCAGAAAACTCAACTTCTATATTAAAAATAAATGATGAATATGTAGTAGAGTATGTAACAAAAGAAGAGAGCTTTAATGGGGAAAGTTTAATCTTTACTCAAAGTGATATAAACCAGTTTTTGAAAACTAAATCAGCAGCAAACACAATGGTAGCCTATTTATTAGAAGAAATAGGACTTGATATTAATGAGTTAGATTATTTTTATACAGCAGGAGCTTTTGGTACACATATAGATGTAAAATCAGCTGTTACAATAGGTATGTATCCAGATTTACCAGAAAACAAAATTATTTCCCCGGGAAATAGCTCATTAAAGGGATCTTATGCTTTACTGATAAATAGAGATTTACTATCTGAAGTGGAAGAGATAAAAAACAAAATAGAATATTTACAACTTAGCAATGCAACTGATTTTGTAGGAAAAATGAGAGCTGCAAGTTTTATACCTCATACAAATCTAGATATGTACCCAAGTGTAAAGAAAGAACTTATAAAACGAGGAATATTAAAATAAAATATTTACCTATGAAGAATTTACAAGATAGTGGATATAATGATATATTTATTCCTAATATGATAATTCTGTCACCAAAGTATAAAGAATATCATGATGCATTAACATCAATAAATAATCGTATTTGTAATGATTTAGGATTATATTATGATTCAAATTATAACTTAATTATGAAATAATAGATGTATAATTAGAATAGGAGCAATTTGCTCCTATTTTTTTAGTGAAAATAAAAAATTAAAATATATTGTAACAAAATGGATTTTATTATCACTAATAATATGAAAGGAGGATTTATGTTAATTATTAAAAAAATATATGAAGAGTATAAAAAAGATGTTTTTGTATATCTTGTGAGTTTAACTAATGATACCTGCCTTTCAGAAGATTTAGTGTCAGAAACTTTTTTAAGTGCAATTAAATCAATTCATAGATTTAAGGGGGAATCTAGTATTAAGACATGGCTATTTTCCATAGCTAGGAATAAGTGGTATGAATATCTAAGAAAAGAAAAGTTAACGACTTCCTTAGATGATTTAACATATCACTATATAGTTAGTGAATTAGATTTAGAAGAAAAATTAATACAAAAGGATATTTCAAATAAAATACTATATTTACTAGAAAAAGAACCAGAAAGAACAAGGAGTATTGTTTTGATGAGGATAGAAGGATATTCTTACTTAGAAATAGCTCAAAAATATGAAATATCGGAAAGTTCAGCAAGAGTTATTGATTATCGAGCTAAAAAGAAAATAAAAGAGACCTTAATAAAGGAGGGCGTTATATATGGATAAAATATCGTGTGATATTTGTATGGATTTGATACCACTTGTGAAAGATGGTATTGCAAGTGAAGATAGTTGTGATGCTGTAAAAAAACATATCAGTAAATGTGAAAAATGTAAGGTAGAATTTGATGTAATAGAAGAGAAAAATAAAATTAATAATGAAAATATTAAAATGAATGATAAAAAAATTATTTCTAAAATCAAAAATCAACTTATAAAGGGCGCAATAATAATGATTGTTTTAGGATCATTTATAGGTGTGGGAATTTCTGAAAGTGAGTGGATGTTTTACAATATAGTTATTATGCCTATTATTGGTGGAGTTGCATATTTTATTTTTAGAAAAAAATCATATATAGTACCTATAAGTATATTTACTCTTACATATGTATGGGATTTTATTAAGTACATGGTGGAAAGTCCCACTAACAAAATGGGTTGGAGAGAAATACTAACAGTGCCTGCCACATGGGCAACTATATATACGGGTCTTTGTACTTTGGGAATATTAATTGGATTTTTACTATATATAGCATTTAAAAAGGAGAGTAAATAGTATGAAAAAATCAGTGAAGATATTAGCGGCAGTAACAGCATTTATTTTAATTGGGGGAATATTATGGTTTGCAAATGGCTTTTTAGGAAATCCTATTTCTAAAGCATTAGCAAATAATACAGCAAAAAAGTATATAGCAAAAAATTATTCTAATATGGACCTTCATATATCAGAAGTATCTTATAGTTTTAAAGATGGTAATTATCATGCATATGTAAAATCGCCTACAAGTAAAGATACTTATTTTAATATAAGTATTTCACCTTTAGGAAAGTTGCAGTATGATTCTTATGAAAATGATGTAACAAAGAGAAATAATACATATATAAGGCTAAATGAAGAGTATGGTGAAAAAGTCAAAGAAGTTTTTGAAGATAAAAACTTTCCATATGAAAGTGATATTTGTTTTGGAGAGTTAAAAGAAATTACTTCAAAAGAATTAGAAAGTGAATATAATGATTTTGGACCTGTATATGGAATAGATTTAAGTAAATTAGAGCTTGATAAAAGCTATGATATAAATGAAATGGGTAAAAAGTATGGACATATTGTTTTTTATGCGAAAGATGAAGATATTAGTATAAAAAAAGCAAGTGAAATTTTACTACATATAAAGAAAATATTAGATGAGAAAAATGTATCCTTTTATGCAATGGATTTTTCTCTTCAAAAACCTCGTAGTGAAGATGAAAATATAAATCCAAATGATAAATCTATTGATATACAAGAATTTTTATACAATGATATTTATGAAAAGGGACTAGAAAATCGTATAAAAGAAAATTCTCAAAAGTTAGAAAAATATTATGAAGAACAAGACAAAATAAAAGATAAGCAAGAGCAATTAATCAAAGAACAGGAGGAGTAAGTTGAAGGGAAAATATAGAGTAGGGATTATATCAGATACTCATGGATTATTAAGAGAAGAAGTAATTAATACATTAAAAACTTGTGACTATATAATTCATGGTGGAGATATTAATAAAAAGGAAATTATAGATGAACTTAAAAAAATAGCACCTATATTTGTTGTCAGAGGGAATAATGATAAAGGTGAATGGGCAGAAGACTTACCAAGAGAATTATATTTTAACATAGGTGAGATTAACTTTTATATGATACATAATATAAAAGAAATATCAAATAGCTTGAAAAATATAGATGTGATAGTTTTTGGGCACTCTCATAAATACTTCTATGAAGTAATTGATAATACAACTTACTTAAATCCTGGAAGCTGTGGGAAAAGAAGATTTAGCTTGCCTATAAATTTTGCTATTATGACTATTGAAAATGATAATTATAAAATAGAAAAAATTGAAATTCTAAACAATTAAATAAATTTAAAAATATAAAATACTCTAACCTTACTAGTTAGGGTATTTTTGTTTGGAAATATCTACAAAATATATATAATAATAAAAATATCTAAAAATATTTATAAAAAATATATAAAGTAATAAAATTATGTGGAAATATTTATAAAAAAATATTGAAAATAATTATCATATAGTTTATTATATAAAAAGAAAGTGATAATCGTTTTCAATAGTTAATGAAAAATACTTTCAAAAGTTGGGTTAAATATAGGAGAAAAATATGAAGAAAAGACATTTAATCGTCATGTTAATTATCTTGTCCATAGTATCTATTTTCCTAGGTGCTAAGAGTATAAATATAATAGATATTTTAAGTGGAAATAAAGAAGCGCTACATTTAATGGCTATAAGTAGACTTCCAAGATTAATTAGTATATTAATGGCAGGAAGTGCTATGAGTATATGTGGTTTAATTATGCAACAGATAAGTCAAAATAAATTTGTTTCTCCAACAACAGGGGCAACTATAGATTCAGCTAAGTTGGGAATAGTTATAGCAATGGTTCTTATACCAGAAGCTACTACAATGCAAAAGGCAATGGTATCCTTTGTATTTGCTTTATCTGGAACATTAATATTTATGACTTTTTTAAAAAATTTAAAAATAAAAAATGTAATATTTATACCATTAGTTGGGATAATGTTTGGAAATATTATAGGTTCAATAACTACATATATCGGATATGAGTATGACATAATGCAAAATATAGGATCTTGGATGCAAGGTAATTTCTCTATGATATTAAAAGGAAATTATGAATTATTATATTTATCAATACCACTTATTATTATAGCAATTGTATTTGCTCATAAATTTACAGTGGTAGGTATGGGAGAAGATTTTGCAATAAACTTAGGGTTGGATTATAAAAAAATAGTTAACCTTGGTTTAATTATAGTTTCTATAGTTACAGTATGTGTAGTAATTACAGCAGGACAAATTCCGTATATAGGACTAATAGTGCCTAATATAGTTTCTTTATATAAAGGTGATAATGTTCATGAGAATATATGGGATACAGCATTATTTGGAGCAATATTTGTTTTAATATGTGATATTCTTGCTAGAATTATAGTTTATCCATATGAACTTTCTGTAGGACTTACAGTAGGGGTTATAGGAAGTGCAATATTCCTTTGTCTAATATTAAGGAGGAAATCATATGCAAGCTAATTTAGAACGTGGAAGTATTAATAAAAAATCTTATACAAGAAAAAATAAACAAAATTTAAATACACCAATACTGGTATTATCTATATTGATATTATTATCTTGTGTGTTATTTTTAACAATAGATATTAATCCAGGACATCATGAATATGCTCTTTCAAAGAGAGTACCAAAGTTAATTGCAATAGTACTTACAGGTGGATGTATTGGATTTTCTACAATAATATTCCAAACTGTAACAAACAATAGAATACTAACACCAAGTGTTATGGGAATAGATTCATTGTATGTGGCAGTACAAACTATATTAATGTTTGTATTTGGATCTACAAGTATTTTTGTTACAGATAAAAGAATTAATTTTTTAATTTGTTTAGTATTTATGATATTAGGTTCATTAGTTTTATATAAACTAATATTTAAAAGAGAAAATGCTAATGTAATGTTTGTACTATTAATTGGAATGATATGTGGAACACTTTTTAGTAGCATATCTTCATTTATGCAAATGGTAATAGACCCTAATGAATATTTGGTTCTTCAGAATAAGCTATTTGCTAGTTTTAATAATGTAAATGTAGATATCCTACTTTTAGGAATAATAATGGTATTTTTAATAGTTCCATTTATATATGATGATGTAAAATATTATGATGTAATGAGTTTAGGTAAAGATCAGTCAATAAACTTAGGTTTAGATTATGATAAATTAATGCAGAAATCCTTTATAATAATAGCTATTTTAATATCTATATCAACATCTTTAGTTGGACCACTAACATTCTTAGGAATATTAGTAGCTAATATTACTCGTGAGATGATGAAAACATATAAACATAGTTATTTACTGGTTGTATCAATATTAGTTAGTATATTTACTTTAGTATTTGGTCAACTAATGATGGAAAGAATTTTAAAATTAATGACACCAGTTAGTGTAGTTATAAATATGATTGGTGGAATCTACTTTATGTATCTACTTTATAAGGAGAGCAAAATATGATAGAAGTAAGAAATTTAAGTAAAAAATATGATGATAAGACAGTTGTACATAATGTATCACTAAAAATAGAAAAAGGAAAAATAACTTCATTTATAGGACCAAATGGTGCAGGAAAAAGTACTGCATTATCTATGATAACAAGACTTATGAAAAGAGATAGCGGTCAAGTTTTTATAGAAGGTAAGGAGTTAGAAAACTGGGATAAAAAAGAATTATCTAAAAAAATTGCAATACTTAAACAATCTAATAATATAAATATTAGACTTACGGTTAGAGAGCTTGTTAGTTTTGGTAGATTTCCATATTGTGAAGGTAAATTAACAGAAGAAGATAATAAGTATGTAGATGAAGCTATTGAATATATGAGGCTTACTGAATTTGAGCATAGATATCTTGATGAATTAAGTGGAGGTCAAAGACAAAGAGCTTATATAGCTATGGTTATAGCACAAGGAACTGAATATGTATTTCTTGATGAACCACTAAATAACTTAGATATGAATAACTCAGTTCAAATGATGAGAGTTCTTAGAAAACTTTGCGATGACTTAGGAAAAACAATAATACTTGTTATGCATGATATTAACTTTACTTCTTGCTATTCAGACTATATAATATGTCTAAAAAATGGTGTAATAGCAAAAGAAGGGACAGTAGATGAAATAATTAACAAAGATACTTTAGATAACATATATGAGATGGATTTCATGGTGGAAGAGATAAATGGAAAAAAAATAAGTATCTATTATTAATTTGGTATTAAACTGACTTAAATGTCAGTTTTTTATAAAAAGCTTAATGATAATGATTACAATTATCAAATTAAATATATAAGTGAGGGAGAAGGAAAAATGAACAAAAAAGTAGCAGCAATTATGGCAGCATTACTAGTAGTAATAGTAGGAGTATTCTCAATAGGAATGAAAAAAGAAAAAGCTCCTGAAGTAGCAGAAAGTACTAAAGTTACAGTAACTGATGCAAATGGAGAACAAGTTGAATTAAATAAAAATCCTCAAAGAGTAGTAGTATTTGATCATGGAGTGGCTGATATATTACATAATATGGATGTAGAAATAGTTGGTTTAGCAAAAGGTAAAAAATTACCAGAGGTAATTTCTTACTATGATGATGAAAAGTATGCTAATGTTGGTTCTTTAAAAGAACCTGACTTTGAAGCAATAAAAGCTTTAAACCCAGACTTAATAATAATAAGTGGAAGACAAGCTGAGATGGCAGAAGATTTTGAAGAAATAGCTCAAACTGTAAACTTAGCAACTGATGGAACAAAATACTTAGCATCTTTCAAATCTAATGTTGAAAGTTTAGGAAAAATATTTGATAAAGAAGATAAAGTTTCTGAATTAATTTCAGGTATAGAAAAGAAAGTAGCAGATTTAAATAAAACTATAACTGAGAAAAAGTTAAATGCAACTACGGTTTTAACTAGTGAAGGTAACTTAAGTGTATTCTCAGGTGAATCAAGATTTGGGATGATATATAATGAATTAGGATTTGCAAATCCAGATGATAAAATAGAAGCTTCAACTCATGGACAACAAGTATCATTTGAATATTTCTTAGAGCATGATGCTCAGTATATATTTGTTGTAAGTAAAGATGCAGCTATAGGTGGAGATGCTGACTCATCAGTATTAGATAATGATATAGTTAAAAATACAAGTGCATATAAAAATGGAAAAGTTATAAACTTAAATTCAGAAGCATGGTATTTAGTTTCAGGAGGAATAGACTCTACAAATATTATGCTTGATGAAATAGCTAATGCTATAAAATAACAAAAAAAGCTATGAGATTTTAAAAGTCTTATAGCTTTTTTTGTGGTATAGTATTTAGGTGACTAACATTAAATATTATATGTAAAATAAATTGAGGTGGGATTAATGAAGAAAAAAATTACCCTATTTTTAGTTATAGTTCTAGGTGTTATTGGTGTGGGAAGTGGAGTATGGTTATCAAAGTCATATGCAGCATGCCAATTAGCACAAGAAGCTTTGATTACTGATGATAATATAACTGTTGAAAATGGAGATTATATATCATTTACTCCCAAAAATAAAGAAGTTACTAAGGGATATATATTTTATCCAGGAGGAGGAGTAAAGGCAGAAGCCTATGCACCAATTTGTAGACAAATAGCTGAGGATGGTTATGAAGTTGTAATTGCAAAAATGCCATTAAATTTAGCTGTACTTTCTCCAAATAAAGCAGATGAAATTATAAAAGACTTTGATAATATTGATAGTTGGTCAATAGGAGGTCATTCTCTTGGTGGAGTTATGGCATCAAAATATGCAAGTACTCATAAAAATATCAAAGCATTAGCACTTTATGCATCTTATCCAAGTGGTGATGAATTAAAAGATTCAAATATTGAAGTAGTATCTATTTATGGAAGCAAAGATGGTGTAGTAAATAAAGAAAACTTAGATGAATCTAAAGAGAATTTACCAGATGGTTCAGAGTTTATTGAAATAAAAGGTGGAAATCATAGCCAATTTGGAGATTATGGATTACAAAATGGAGATAATAAAGCTACTATAAGTGAAGAAAAACAATTTAATTATACTGCAAAATATACAACAGAATTACTAGATAAGATTAAATAAAAATTCGCTTTGCTCATGTCGCCAACGACCTTATAAAGCAGGTCCGTTGCTCCGTTAAGCGGTTGAAATTTATATTTCATCTAAAGAACAGATAAAATATAAATTCCTTATAATTAAAAAATTTTTAACCTTATTATAGAAAAAAAAGAAGGTATCTGAGGATAATTTCTAAAAATCTATAATAAGGTTTTTTTATATATAGAAAAATATTACTGAAAAAAATAGGCAAAATAATAGTATAAGTAAAATATATAAGTGAGGTGTAGATTTTGGAAAATATA
>JALFMW010000401.1 GCA_022782605.1 Clostridium sp.
TGGGGAGCACAAGCAGCTTTGTATCATCATTATAATATACCTAAATATCAATTGGATAAAAAATTATTTGGTGTATTTAAACATAGAAATAATTTAGAACATGATAATTTAACAAGAGGATTAAATGATATATTTTATGCACCTCATTCAAGACATACTGAAGTAAAGAGAGAAGATATAGAAAAAGTTGAGGATTTAGAAATATTAGCAGAATCAGATGAAGCAGGAGTATTTATAGTAGCTAATAAAAGTAGAAGGCAAATATTTATAACTGGACATTTGGAATATGATAGAGATACTTTAAAATTAGAATACTTGAGGGATTTAAGTAAAGGATTACCAATAGATATTCCAAAGAATTATTTTGAAAATGATGATGTAACTTCTACTCCTTTAGTAACATGGAGAGAAAGTGCTAATATAGTATTTGGAAATTGGCTAAATTATTGTGTATATCAAGACACACCTTATAATATTGATGAAATAAATTAATAAAAAAGTGCATTCTTTTATATTGAATGCACTTTCTTATTAACCTCTACATATTTTAGCTGATAAATTATTACATGTTATTTTTAATAGAACAACTTTATTTAAGATTTCGTTTTTAAATTCATTTTTTACATTAGAAGTATAATGTTCCATTATTTTATTTAGTCCATGAACTTTGTCGTATATATCATGAACAAATTCAACTTTACCATTAGACATAATGCTGAAATATTCGAATCCGTAATCACAAGGAGTTTTTCCTTTGATAATGTTATGCTCATTATCGATTTCTATAAATACATTAGGATTTTTTGATAAAATATCTAATTTTTTACCACTATTAGCACAGTGACAATAAAGTACTAGATTATTACCATCAAATTCATATCCATAATTTAAAGGAACTATATAAGGAATATTATCCTCACACATGGCTAATCTAACTACTTCACATTTAGATATGATTTCTTTTATGGTATTTAAATCTTTTACTTCTCTATCTTTTCTTCTCAAATACCCCAACCCCCTAAAATCTAATATACAACAGATGTAATAATTATAGCACTAGATAAATAGAAAATAATGAATTTTGAAATATACAGAAAATTAAGAATAATTACAAAAAAGCTAATAACAGAGAGTATCTATTATTAGCTTAATTATAAATATTAATTTTAAACGTTGAATCTCCAGTTAACTACGTCTCCATCTTGCATTACGTATTCTTTACCTTCAAGTCTAACTTTACCTTTTTCTCTAGCAGCAGCTATAGAACCACATTCAACTAAATCTTTGTAGTTTACTATTTCACCTCTGATGAATCCTTTTTCCATATCAGAGTGGATTTTACCAGCTGCTTGAGGAGCTTTAGTTCCTACTGTTATAGTCCAAGCTCTAACTTCTTGAACACCAGCAGTTAAGTAAGACATAAGTCCAAGTAGAGAGTAAGAAGATTTTATTAATTTATCAAGACCTGATTGTTCAAGCCCTAAAGATTCTAAGAATTCTTTCTTTTCTTCTTCTGATTCTAATTCAGCTATTTCAGCTTCTATTTGTGCACAAACTACAACAACTTCAGCGCTTTCAGTAGCAGCGAATTCTCTAACTCTGTGAACATATTCATTGTTAGCACCTTCATCAGCTAAATCATCTTCACAAACATTTGTAGCATATATAACTGGTTTAGAAGTTAATAGATTTAAAGTTTCAACAAACTCTCTTTGATCATCAGTTAAGTCCATAGTTCTAACTGATTTATTTTCTTCAAGAACTGCTAATATTTCTTTTAAGAACTCAACTTCAGCAGCTATAGATTTATCAGCTTTAGCAGCTTTAGCACTTTTTTGTATTCTTCTTTCTAATATTTCTATATCAGAGAATATTAATTCTAAGTTTATAGTTTCTATATCTCTAAGTGGATCAACACTTCCATCAACGTGAACAACGTTTGGATCATCGAAACATCTAACAACGTGAACGATTGCATCAACTTCTCTTATATGAGATAAGAATTTATTTCCTAAACCTTCACCTTTTGAAGCTCCTCTAACAAGACCTGCTATATCACAGAATTCTATTGCTGTTGGAACAACTTTTTTACAATCGTACATTTCTCTAAGTACTTCTAATCTTTCATCTGGAACAGAAACAACACCAACGTTTGGTTCTATTGTACAGAAAGGGTAGTTTGCAGATTCAGCACCTGCTTGAGTTATAGCATTAAATAATGTACTTTTACCAACGTTTGGTAATCCTACTATACCTAATTTCATATTATTAATCGTCCTTTCTTATATGAATTTACATATTTGTCAAATTTATTTATTTAAAAATAATAAACACATTTTAGTATTTTCTAGACATACATATTGATTATACATCATAATCTTAATATGTGTAAACACGTTTGAATTAAGTTATTATATGTAAAATAGATTATTTTTGTAAGATTTTATACTTTGTATGGGATTTTAATTTGAATTTTAGCATATCCTAATAAAAATATATAAATAAAAAAATAAGTATTTTCTAAAGTAATAAAAAAGATATAATTATTATAAAAGGAAAAATTTTGAATATATGAATCATTTATTGTATAAATAAGTTAGTTACTCATAAGAGGAGGTAAAAATGAAAAAGAATAAAACTATAAATTTAGGCAAAGGTATTAATTTAACTTTAATTCCAGAAGAAAAATTCAAATCAAACTTAGTAAGTATTTATATTCAAAGATTATTAGATAGAGATGAAGTAACAATGAATGCATTACTTCCTTCTATAATAAAGAGTGGTAGTGAGAAATACCCAAGTGCTAGAGAAATGTCAATTCATCAAGATGATTTATATGGAGTATCAATAGGGGCTGATAGTAGTAAAAGAGGAGAAAGCCAAGTAATTACTTTTAAAATTATCAGTACAGATGAAAAATACTTAGATGAAAAAATTTTTAAACCTGTTGTAGAATTTCTAGATGAGGTAGTTAATCACCCTTTAGTGATAGATGGTGGATTTAAAGAAGAATACGTAGAGATTGAAAAACAAAATTTAAAAAATAGAATAGAATCAATTATAAATGATAAAGGTAGATATGCAGTTGAACGTGCTCGTGAAGAAATGTTTAAAAATGAGAGATATGGAATAAGTGATTTAGGTTACTTAGAAGATATAGATAAAATAACTGCTAAGGGATTATATGAACATTATGTGGAAATAATGAAAACTTCTCCAATTGATATAGTTGTAGAAGGTAATTTTGATGAAGAAGAAATAGTAAACATAATATCAAATGGATTCAATTTCCATAGGGAAAATATAATTGATATACCGAGAGCTGATTTTAATAAAAAAGTAGAAGAAGTAAAAGTTATAAAAGAAGAAATGGATATAACTCAAGGTAAACTTGTTATGGGATTCAGATGTAATGTGGATTATAAGGATGAGTTTAAATATTATTCTTTATTTGTTGGATCAAATGTTCTTGGAGGAGGACCTCACTCAAAACTATTTGTAAATGTTAGAGAAAAAGAAAGTTTATGTTATTATATCTACTCTTCTTTAGAAAAATATAAAACATCTATGTTTATATCATCAGGAATAGAGAGTGCAAACTATGATAAGACTATAGAATTAATTCAAGAGCAACTTAAATATTTAAAAGAAGGACAAATTTCTGATGAAGAATTATTAAATAGTAAAAGTGCAATAATTAGTTCTCTTAAATCAATAAAGGATTCTATAGGAGGAGCATCGGATTTTTACTTCTCACAAACAATGGGTAAAACTAATAGTACAGTAGAAAAAATTATAGAAATGATAGAGAAAATTACAGTGGAAGATATAGTTGATGCAGTTAAAAATATTGAACTAGATACTATATACTTCTTAAGTAATAACAAGGAGGCATAATCATGGAAAAGATAGTTAACGACTTATTAAAAGAAGAATTATATTATGAAAAATTAGAAAATGGTCTAGAAGTCTACTTCATGCCTAAAAAAGGATTTACTAAAAAATATGCTGTCCTTGCAACTAATTATGGATCAAATGACTTAGAATTTATACCTATAAATGAAAAAGAGAAGATGACAGTAAATGCAGGTATTGCCCATTTTTTAGAACATAAAATGTTTGAACAACCAGATGGAGGAAATGCTTTTGACAAATTCTCCAAATGGGGAGCTAATGCCAATGCTTTTACAAACTTTACAATGACAGCATATTTATTCTCAGCTACAGAATATTTTTATGAATGTTTAGATCATTTAATAGATTATGTTCAAACACCTTATTTTACTGATGAAAATGTGGAAAAAGAAAAGGGAATAATAGAACAAGAAATAAAAATGTACAATGATGATCCAGAGTGGAATGTATTTTTCAACTCTCTAAAAGCCATGTATGTAAATCATCCAACTAGAATAGATATAGCAGGTAGTGTTGATAGTATATATAAAATTACAAAGGAAGAACTTTATAAGTGCTATAATACATTCTATAATCCAGGAAATATGATTTTATTTGTTGTAGGTGATTTAGATTGTGAAGAAGTATTCGACCATGTTAGAAAAGCTAATCATAAAGATATACAAAACTTACAAGAAGAAATAGTAAGATTTTATCCTGAAGAACCTAAAGAAGTTAAACAAAAAGAAATAGTTGCAAAATTCCCTATATCAATGCCAATGTTTTCTATATGTTTTAAAGATGACAAAGTAGATATAGAGGGAAAAGAATTATTAAGATATGAAGTAATAACAGATATACTTACAGATATGTTATTTAAAAAAGGCAGCGCTATATATGAAGATTTATATATGAAAGGTCTTATAACTCCAAGTTTTGGTGCTGGATTCTCTTCACAAATAGGTTATTCATATACTTCAATAGGTGGAGAATCAAAGGATCCTCGTAAAGTTAAAGAAATTATTATGAATTATATTGAAAAATATAAAGAAGAAGGTTTAGATAAAGAAGCTTTTGAAAGAACTAAGAAAAAACATATAGGTAACTTTATAAAATACTTTGATTCAGTAACATTTATAGCTAACAACTTTATAACATATAAATTTAAAGGTATTAATTTACTTGACTATGTAGAAGTTATGAAAGAAGTTACATTTGAAGAAGTAAGCGAAAGATTAAAAAATCATCTTAAAGAAGAAAATTGTGTAATATCTATAGCAGAACCTATGTAATAAAAATATAAAAATAGAATAAAATAAAGGATAATTGTGGAATATTTAATCTGAAAGATAATTTTAGTTAAAATACACTTTAATTATCCTTTTTTTCGTTGTAAAATTTTTATTTATTTATTATAATTAAGGCATTCTATTTTTTTATTAATAAGAAACTGATATAATAAAGATTGAAAATATAATTATTTAAGGTATAAGGAGGCTATGTTTTATGATTGATGTACATTGCCATATTTTACCGGAAGTGGATGATGGATCAAGAAGTTTAAATGAGTCCATAGAGATGGCATTAATTGCTCAAGAACAAGGAATAAAAAAAATAGTTAATACATCGCATTATCATCCGGATTTCAGGTATAAAAAAGGCGAAGAATTACTAAAGGAACTTGAAGATTTTAATAATGTTTTAAAAGAAAATATGATAGATATTGAAGTATTAATTGGAAATGAGATTTACTATACAAAAGATTTAATAAAAGAAATTGATGAGTTAGACTTTTATACTTTAAATAATAGTAGATACATACTAATAGAACTTCCTCCAACAAATTTTCCAAAGGATTTATGCAACATAGTATATGAGTTAAAGGAGAAAAATTATATTCCTGTGTTAGCTCACGTGGAAAGATATATAGAAGTTCAAGAAAATCCAGAATTAATATATGAAGCTATACATGCAGGAGCTATAATACAAGTAAATTCACACAGTATTCTTGGAAAAAGCGGAAAAGAACTGCAAAAAATATGTGATACATTAATAGAACGTAATATGGTTCATGTGGTAGGAACTGATGCTCATAGAAGTAGAAGAAGAACACCAATATTCTCAGATGCATATAAATATGTATGTGAAAAATACTCAAAAGATGTAGCAGATAATTTATTTATAAAAAATAATAATTCAATAATAAATAATGAAGATTTACATATTTCAATGCCTTATAAAGAAGAACAAAAGAAAAAAGGTTTTTTCAAGAGATTATTTAAATTATAAGAGGTGGGATAATGAGTAGAGTAGCATTTTCAATATTTGGATTAGATATAATGTGGTATGGTGTATTAATGGCTTCAGCCATGATACTTTGTGTATTTTTAGCATTAAAAGAAGGTAAAAGAGTAAAAATAAGTGAAGATGATATTTTGAATTTAGCTATAATTGCCATACCTTGTGGTCTATTGGGTGCAAGACTTTACTATGTAATATTTAATTGGTCTTGGTATTCTAAGCATATGTCTGAAATTTTAAATTTCAGAGGTGGTGGAATGGCAATACATGGAGCACTTATAGGTGGGATTTTAGCTGGATTTATCTACACTAAAATTAAGAAAATTAACTTCTTCAAAATGGCTGATACTGTTATGATTGGTATACCTTTAGGACAAGCTATAGGAAGATGGGGAAATTATATAAATGGAGAAGCTCATGGAGGACCAACATCTCTACCATGGGGAATAATGGTAGATGGTGTAAAAGTTCATCCAACATTTTTATATGAATCAATTTGGGATTTGGGGATATTCATATTTTTATGGTTTTTTAGAAAACACAAAAAATATGAAGGACAACTTGCAATTTACTACTTGATATTATATTCACTAGGAAGATTTTTCATAGAAGGGCTGAGAACAGATTCCCTTATGATAGGTCCTCTTAGAATGGCTCAAGTAATAAGTATAACAACAATTATAGTTTGTTTAATTTTACATAAAATATTATCAAAAAAGAATAAAAAAAGAGGCTAATTAGTAACTCTTAAGGAGAAGAAAAAATGGAATTTAATCATGTGTCAGTACTACTAGATGAGTGTATTGAAAACTTAAATATAAAAGAAGATGGAGTATATGTGGACTGTACTATGGGTGGTGCAGGACATTCAAAAGAAATAGTAAAAAGATTATCTGATAAAGGTTTATTTATTGGATTTGACCAGGATAAGAATGCTATAGCAACAGCAAAAGAAAGATTAGCTGAGTATTCAGATAGAGTAAGATTTGTACACAGCAACTTTGAAAATATTAAAGAAGAATTAGAAAAAATAGGTGTATATAAAATTGATGGTGTTCTTGCTGATTTAGGAGTATCATCTCATCAACTTGATGAAGCTGATAGAGGATTTTCTTATATGCATGATGCACCTCTTGATATGAGAATGGACGTTAGAAAAAACTTCTCAGCTTATGATGTGGTAAATACTTATAGTGAAGAACAATTAGCTAAGATTATCAGAGATTATGGTGAAGATAATTGGGCAAAGAGAATAGCTAAATTTATTGTTGAAGAAAGACAAGAAAAACCAATAGAAAATACTGGTGAGCTTGTGGAAGTAATAAAAAAAGCCATACCTAAAAAGGCAAGAATAGACGGGCCTCATCCTGCTAAAAGAACTTTCCAAGCAATAAGAATCGAAGTAAATAATGAGCTTGGTGTTATCAATAAAATGATAGAAGATGCAGTATCTATGATGAATAAAGGTGGAAGAGTTTGTATAATAACATTCCACTCACTAGAAGACAGAATCGTTAAAAATGAATTTAAAGATTTATCTTTAAGTTGTGTATGTCCGCCAGAACTTCCAATTTGTCAATGTGATAAAAAATCTGAAGTAAAGGTTATAACTAGAAAACCAATACTTCCTAGTGATGAAGAGATTGAAAGAAACCCAAGAGCTAGAAGTGCGAAACTTAGAGTAGCTGAAAAAAAATAGTTTTTATTGTTGCATAATAATATGAAGATGTATACAATTAACTTATTAAATTAATATTAAAAAATCTTATCAAGAGTGATGGAGGGAATAGGCCCTATGAAGTCCGGCAACCTATAATCAGATAGGTGCTAAATCCTACTTATGGAAACATAAGAAAGATAAGAGGTCAATCTTAGATTATTATTAAGGTTCTTTTATCTTTAAGATAAAAGAACCTTTTTTATTATGATTTGAGTAGATGATAAGGGGGATATTATAATGAGTGAAAGAAAATTTGGTTTTTCAACATTACAAGTTCATGGGGGACAAAAACCAGATTCAGCTACGGGTTCTAGAGCAGTACCAATATATCAAACAACATCATATTGTTTTGAAAGTGTAGAGCATGGTGCTGATTTATTTGCACTAAAAACAGATGGACATATTTATTCAAGAATATCAAATCCAACAGTAGCTGTATTTGAAGAAAGAATGGCATTACTTGAAGGGGGAGTAGGAGCTGTAGCTTTCGCATCTGGAATGGGAGCAATAAATGCAGCTATATTAAATATACTTCAAGCAGGTGATGAAATTGTGGCAGCGCCAACTATATATGGAGGAACATTTAATTTATTAGCAAATATGTTGCCTAAATTAGGGATAAAAACTCATTTTGTTAATCCTGATGACCCTGAAAGTTTTAGAAGGGCAATAAATGATAAAACAAGACTTGTTTATGCAGAAACAATAGGTAATCCAGGAATAAACTTAATTGATATAGAAAAAATAGCTGATATTGCTCATGAAGCTAAAATACCATTTATGCTAGACAATACTTTTGGAACGCCATACCTAATAAAAGTATTTGATTATGGTGTTGATATAGTGGTTCATTCTGCTACTAAATTTATAGGTGGTCATGGTACAACTTTAGGGGGAGTTGTAGTTGATAGTGGAAATTTCGATTGGATAGGAAGTGGAAAATTCCCTTGTTTAACTGAACCTGATGAATCATATCATGGACTAAACTATGCTAAGGATTGTGGTAAATCTGCTTATGCAACCAAGTTATTAGCTCAATATTTAAGAGATACTGGAGCTTGCTTAAGTGCACAAAGTGCATTTAATTTATTAATAGGTCTTGAAACTTTGTCTTTAAGAATAGAAAGACATGTTGAAAATACTAAAAAAATAACAGAATTTTTAAATGATCATCCACAAGTAGCCTGGGTAAATTATCCTGGTTTAAAAGATAATAAATATTATGAATTAGGACAAAAATATTTACCAAATGGAGCCGGGTCTATATTTACATTTGGAATAAAGGGAGGGCTTGAAGCAGGAATTAAATTTATAGAAAGTTTACAAATATTCTCTCACCTTGCTAATGTAGCAGATGCAAAATCACTGGTTATTCATCCAGCAAGCACTACACATGCTCAACTTAATGAAGAAGAACAAAAACTAGCAGGTGTTACACCTGATATGATAAGAGTTTCAGTAGGAATAGAAGATGTAGATGATTTGATTTGGGATTTAAATCAAGCTTTAAAAAAAGCAACTTTATAATATAAAACAAAGAGAAAGATGATTGTAGGTTCATCTTTCTTTTTTGTTTTAAAATAACAATTGCTAATAAAAAATATTAATAGTTTAACAATTTTAATTTATTAGAGAATATATTTTTTGAAAAATAGAATATCTAATTCTTATTAAATCTTCAAAAAAATAAAATTTATCATAAATTTTTTTGAAAAAATAAATTACATATAAAAATTTTATTATTTTATGTATAAATTTTTCTATAAGTCTTTAAAGGAAGGTTAAGCAATAAAAACTAAATATGTATATACAACGTAAGTTGGAGGTGATACCTTGAATAAAAAGCAAAGAGTAAAAAACATAGATGAATATAAGAAGAGAAAGAAGAATAGATATAAAAAGAGAAAAATAAAAAGAATTATTAAGCGTATTTTAATAACATTTGCTATAGTTGCAGTTATTATCATAAATCTATGTGGAAATGCTGTTGTAACAAATTATAAATACAAACTTAATGCTTTAGAAAAGGAATTAAGAAAAGAAGAAATAGCTTTAGATCAATTGAAAATGGAAAATTTACAAAACTCAAGCATTACTAATGTAGAACAAAAAGCAAAAGATAAGTTAGGTATGGATTATCCTAATAAAAATCAAACGAGATATATAGATGGATAGAAGGGAGGTTTTTAATGAAGATAAAAATAAATAGTAAGAAACGACTAGTTGTAGTAATGGTTATGGCATGTTCTTTATTTTTATGTTTAATATTTAGAATAGGTTATTTACAACTAATAAAAGGAGAATGGTTAAGTACTAAAGCATCAGAACAACAAACGAGAGAAATACCAATAGAGGCAAAAAGAGGAACAATTTATGATACTAATATGAAAGAGATGGCAGTAAGTGTTACTAAATATACTGTTTGGTGCAAGCCAGTTGAGGTAAAGAATGCGAAAGAAACTTCTCAAAAACTATCACAAATCCTGGAAGAAGAGTATGATGATGTATATAAAAAAGTTAATAAGAAAAAAATGGCCTTAGTAAAAGTAAAAAGATGGATTGATGATGAAACGGCAGATAAAATAACAAAGGCAAGTCTATCAGGTATATGGGTTGCTGAAGATAATCAAAGATATTATCCCTATGGAAATTTTGCATCTTATGTACTTGGACATACATCTTCAGACTCAACAGGAGTAACAGGAATAGAGCTTCAATATGATAGTGTGTTAAAAGGAACATCTGGGAAGTTAATAGTAAGTACAGATGCAGCAGGAAAAGAAAGTCCCCAAGGTTCAGAACAATATTATGAACCAACAACAGGGAATGGTTTAGTTTTAACTATTGATGAAGTAATACAACATTATTGTGAAAAAGC
>JALFMW010000333.1 GCA_022782605.1 Clostridium sp.
CATTTGTAGAATTCGTCTTTTGTATGTCCTGCCTCAAGCCAATCTGTAATGTCTTTGTTATCTCCAAGTTTTTCAATCCCTGATAATTTAACAATTTTAAATGACTTAGCATTTTTATATAAATGTTCTTTGATATAATCAACATATTTTTCTCCAGCTGCTCCTGTATCTCCAATCACTATTATTTTATAATCTGTTCCAAAATAGCTAAAATCTTTAACGTTTTTTAGAGAAGTGCATACATAATTGCCATTTCTAAGTAAGAAATTTAAATTATTAGCATCTTTTTCACCTTCAACAACTATTATTGTTTTGTTTTCTTTAATACCTTCTAATGTCCTATAAAGGTTATAAGGTAATTCTTTGCTGGTGCCTCTAGAATTAACCACTTTTCCATCTTCAATATGGTAATAAGGTGTTTCTTTTTTACCATCAGGCTTTTTAAATTTTACTTTGTAGTAAACAACGTTGTTGACATCATCTACAAAAGGGAATATGCCTATAAGTTCATAACCTTTTTTATTGGTTCTAAGTTGCTTATCTATATAATCTCTAATGTTATCTACTTGCTTTTCACTCTCACTCTTTTCTACTGGCAACCCTAAGTATTCTCTTGCCTCTATATAATTCATATTTTTAAACTTCATTATAAAGTCAATTGCATCACCACATTCGCCAGTTGAAAAATCTTTAAACTTCCATTTATTGTTATTGGTATCAAAGTAGATACCAAAGCTTGGTGTATCATCTGCTGGATTAAAAGGAGAATGTATCTTGCTCTTTATATTCTTAAACACCTGTAATGTCTCATTCTCTATTACTGACTTTAAATCTATATCCTCTATTTCCAAAATCTCTACCCTCCTTCTAATCAATCTTAAAACCATGGAATATTTCTTTATTTGTCATTTTTCTTCCTATAGCTTTCTCTATTTTTGTCTGTAGAGTTGATAGTTGCTTTATTATGCTTATGTAAGCATCTATGTGTTTCTGCTCTACATTATCAACATGTTCTCTAAAAAATATCTCTGCTTTTATCTCTCTATCATTAAAATGATTATAATCAGCCATTAATCTTTTAATACCTAAATCATTCATTATTTATTCTATCCTTTAATCTTGTTAGCTTGTATTCTCGCCAGTTGTCTATTTCACCTAAATTAAATATGATTTTAAGCTGAATAATCATTATTTCAACATCTGCTATTTCTTCTTCAACATTATTAGCTTTATCATTAAGAAAACGTGCTAATGCTTGTTGCAATTCTCCTAATTCTTCAATTGCTTGTACTACCTGATTAGCTGGCTTATAATGTTCTATTGCTTTATTACACAATACAATTTCTTCATCTCTAGTCATTAACATCAACTCCTTCTATCCAACCTTCATGCCTAAATTTTTCATAAACATAAGATTCTAAAGTATTATATATTTCACTACCTATATAATCTTTGTGTACTGGTCTTATTAATGTGCTATATCTAGCCTCTATTTGCTTTTTTAGTCTTTTATATAAAGTTTTCGGAGTATATTGGCTCCTATAGTTGCCTTCTCTTATATGCTTGTCAAATAGATAATCTTCTACAAATAAATAGCACTTGATATTGTATTTATTAATATGTGCCAATTCTGTTCTGATTCTAGTTGCATCATCTTTCAAATTTCCAGCCAATTCATCAATACTAGCTTTTCTTTCTATTGCTATATCATTTGTAAAATATATATCTCTAGCTTGTCCTTCAAAAGAACCTTTTGGAATAAAACAACTATAATCTCCAAAATCCAATTTTTGAACTTTATAATTGACTTTTAATTTATTAAACGCATCAAGTATGTGTTCATTTTTTTGTTCTCTTGTATCCACTAAAATTGTTAGGTTATTAAGTGCTTGTTTTAATTCTTTGTCTGTAAATTTGTATCTTATCTCAATCACCTACTTTTACTTTGTTTTTCTTTTTATTCCAATTATCGCTTGTGTTATTCCTGCCAATGTAAGTTGATTAACAGATTTGCGAAAAACATAATCAATGTTTTCTCCGTTTTTAATTGTTCCATCATCTTCTAAATGTTTATTAGGAATCCAAACGTTTTGATTAGTTCCGTTAATGATGTATCTTTTGGCATTTTTATTTTTATAGCTTCTATTAATTAATCTAATTGGTATACCTTTATAGTATTGATACCTGTAATTCATCTTTGTTTTATTTTTAAAAGTAGTCATAAATTTAACCCTTCTTTATGTAGTCTAGTGGCCACTTAAACAAGGCCTGAACTCAGGAAGTGTCATAAGCACTTATATTGTAGTGGTGGTGATTACTCACTTCCTTTCATTGTTAATTAATTGCTGAAATATTGTTTTTTACTTTACCAAAGAAGATTTATTTCACCTCCTCTACAAATGTTTTTGAGATTGTAACTAATATTTTTTACCAATACTTCATCAAATTTGTGTGTATCTATGTTTTTTTAATGTACTTCGCTTTTCTTTTTTTGTTCAGACCTTATTTAAGCAGCCACAAAAGACTACTTATTTGCTAATTAAAAAATTAAAATGGCATATCTCCATCATCTATAGGTGTTATATCATCATCAAGCCCAAAATTATTATTTGAACCAGTGTTTTTATCTATAAGTTTATCTTTTGGATCTTTTATTTTTCCTTCCTTCATAGCTTGAATAGTTCTAAATGAATACAATTTAACTGGTGATTTTACTTCACCATCACTATCACTTATATATTGTTCTATTCTAAATACTCCGCACACCTTTTTACCTACAAATTGGCTATTGTAGTTATCCCAATCTATAGGGAAGTTTCCATTAGATGCTTGTACTGCCTCATTGAAAGTTTTTAACATCTTATTTGCAAATTCTGATCCATCACACATGATATAGCTGATGCATCCCCAAGTCTTGTTGTCTCTTGTATCTTCCTTCCATCTTTTTTCAAAAAAGTTGGGCTGTTTATCTTCTTTGTCTGTATCTAAAAAAATCTTAATCATTGGTTTACCTGCCTTGCTTGTAGCATCTTCTATCTTTTTAATAATCATTATGTGTGGTCCTCTTTCTATAGTTTCAAACTCCTTCATTGTTTCTGCCTGATCATATCCATTAGGTTTTTTCATAATTATTTTTCCTCACTTTCATTTTTATTTTCT
>JALFMW010000342.1 GCA_022782605.1 Clostridium sp.
ATCTCCAGGGCAAGTAGTATTAGTAAACATACTATGCCAAGTTAAGTTCTTTCCTGGTACTAATTTTCCTAAATTTCTTCTTTTAGCAATATCTGCTACTAATTTAATAAGTGCATTTAAAGTAATGTCATTAACATACCAAGAATTATCATTATCTGATGTTTCAATAGTTACTGACTTGCAGTTGCTATCCCAATTTGAATTTGTCCAAGCAGTATCTTCTTCATCAACATAATTAGCAATACTGCCATCATAACCAACACCATAGTGAGAACTACCATATCTACCTTTTGCTTGAAATATTCTACCACATTGTTTTGCAGTTAATCTTCCAGCCATGTGATGAATAGTAATTGCTTCGATACTTCTACCGCTTCTACCTTTAGTATAGTTTCCCTCATCTGCAGGTACTACTATTTGTGTTAAACTTGACTTACTCATCTACTTCATCACCTTTACCATTGCTTAACTCTAATTCCATTTCTTCAGTTAATTTAATTTCTTCCATATTATCTACTCTCCTTTTATTAATTTCTCTAAATTATGAAATATGTCATATGTTCCGCCTGCGATTATTCCACTTAAAGCAATAGCAACTTTGAAATCTTTCGTTACTATCCACTCTATTAAAGCAACTATCAATCCAACTAAAATATTCTGTATAGGTATTAATTTATTATTTAATTTAGTATGCTTCTTTGATATCACACCCAATACCCAAGTTACTATGACAGTTACTAAACTTATTAATGTACTTAATTCCATTCTTAACACCTCTCTTTCAATTCTTTAATATCTTCTTTTATATACTTAATATCATCTTCTAAGTGATATGTTCTTTCTATTACAGTGTTGTGTTTATCTACCTTTTTTTCTAATTGTTCTATTCTATATTTGATTAATTTAATTCCAGCAAGCGATCCTATGCAAGTTCCCAAAAAAGATAACACTGCTACTATTATACTTCCTATCATATTTCCTCCTTTTTAATCCTCCTATTTTATTTTTTGAGCATATATTGAAGTTCCCGCATTACCCATACCACTATTTAATTCAAAAGTACCTTGATAACCAGCGCATTGTAAATAAGCATAATATGTTTTTGCCTTGTCTAATTGATATATTGTTTTTGGAAGTGGAGCAGACCAATAACCATTTCCAACACTTCCAAATTGATATAGTGGTCTAACAGAATTATTACTAATTATAGGGTTATTTAAGTTTGTACTTTCATAAACATATATACCACTCCAAGACGAGTATCGACCTCCTAATAGACCACCTGTTTCTAATATTTCAGTATTAGTTATTTTTATTCTGCTATTTGATGCTTCTGCCACTATATCGCCTACACTAAAATCGTTTACCCATATTCCAGTTACTTTTTCTTGTGATGTATAACTGCCTTCACCATTAGTTGTTATTTTTGCCATAGAAGAATTAGTAGCATCATTTATATAATTACAAGTATAAGTATCTGTTGTACTTGTACTATAAGCATCATGTATTTGATTACTCGGATAATCACTAGGTTGTTGTGTTTTTCTTATTAATTTAGTCATTATTTCCACCTACCTATTGCTAAAATATTTATTTTGACATCAGTAAGTGTTGCTTGTTCCGCACTTGCTATCGGAATTAATTCTTTACCAGTAGCATTTGTTGTAGTTGCATTGCCTTCAATACCCATCAACCATGCTAGCCAAGCATGTTCTAAATTTATTTGCACAATGGGAGGTTCTTTAAATTCTTGTGGAAAATCAGGAGGTGCATTTAAACCTACTCTTTTTAGGCTGCCCATTGTAACATAAGTAGTTTTTGTATCTGTGTATTTTTGTGTTATTATCATAGTGCCATCTGCAAATTTTATCCAACTACCATTAGCATTTGATCCTGACATTTCACTTACTTCTTCATATCCTTCTGGTATAGTAACGCCATCAAATTCAGTTATTGCTCCTATAGGTAAAGTATCTCCAGAAATATCAATATTACCACTACCTAATATAGAATTACCATCTATAGTCTTAATATTTGTACCACTTACTAATTTATCTTGTTTACCACTTATATCTTGGTGTGCTGTAATAACTGTACCTAAATTTACTACTCCACTTGTTCCTTTACTAGCACCATTCATAGTAATACCTGTAATAGTACCAGTATTTGTTGTGAAGCCACTATCATTTGTTAATTCACTAACTTTACTTGGTATATTAGGTTTATTGGTTAAATCATTATAGTTGCCACTAAATGTACTTTTGTTATTCCAATTAGTTATATCAGTTGAAGTAATGTTACTAGCTGCACTTGTACTAAATACAGGATCAGTTTCAGTATAACTTTGTAATGCACTATCAGCTTTTTCTAAAGATGTTTGCACTGCACTTGTTAAATCAGTTTTAGGTATTCCGCTTGCTGGTTTTGTATATTTAGTACTTATTAGATTTCTAACTTCAGTATCATTGTAATTAGATAAACCTGCTAATTTATTTTTTTCACTAGTAGTATAGTCATTAGTTGAAAGTCCTTTACCACTTACTTTATCTACTTTTGTACTATCATGATATGAACTTGTTATAAATCCACTATCATTATTCAAATCGCTTGTTTTTGTAGGTATATCATTTGTATTAGCTTTTGTATTCAAAGTGTTTTGCAAGTCAGTTTGATTACTTAATATTCCTGTTATATTACCCCATTCTGCACTTGTTTGAGTGTTTGATATAACACCATCAGTAATATCAATTCCTGTTCCTGCTGTATATGTTGTATCAGTAAAAATTGCATTTGATGGTACATCTGCATTTACTGTATGATTATTTACTTTTTCAGCATTATCTACTATTCCATTTCCATTTGTATCATAAGTTGACTTTAACATATCTCCTGTTCCACTACCATCAGCACCATCTAATATAGTTGCTGTATGTATTCCTTGTGCATCAGTTATAGTTATAGTAGTTACTTTACCACTTTTAGAAGTTGTTACTGTAGGACTTACACCATCTTGTCCTGCTTCACCTTTTTCTCCTTGAAGTCCTTGTGGTCCTGTGTCTCCTTTTTCTCCTTGAGGTCCTTGAAGTCCTTGAATACCCTGAGGTCCTGTATCTCCTTTTTCTCCTTGAGGTCCTTGAATACCTTGTATTCCTTGTTCTCCAACATCTCCTTTATCGCCTTTATCTCCTTTGTCTCCCTTTTCGCCTTTACTAGATTTACCAGTATCAGTATCTCCTAAATACCAATTTCCATTTTCTCCTATAGTAGGTGTTACTCCAGGATCACCTTTTGCACCTTTAGGAGCAATCATAGAGGCAACAATTTTACCACTAGGATTTATGTTGCCTTCTATTGTTTCATTTGTTGTTATTACTCCGAATAATTCTTCTTTTGTGTTTAATTCAGCCATTATTCTTCATCCCCTTTTGCAGGATAAATAATAAATTCTTTTGCACCATCTTCATTATAGCATATAACTGTTTGGTCATCATTTAATGTAACATCATACCAATATGTAATTGGTTTATTTTCAATTTTACTAAATGTTGTATCTTCTTCAGTTAATGAAATATCAATGCTACTTCCTGATTTTTCTACAATTTTTTCTTTAACCTTTAGTGGTTCTTTATCATATCCATTTCTTTCATAGATATTTAATTTAATAATATCTCCTACTTGAAATTCATACTTTACCATTGTTAGTGTTTCTATGCTTACTACTGTTTCTTCATAATTAGAATCATAAAGTTTTTTCTTAGTTGTATCATACCAATAAACATTATGACTACTATCTTCATACTTAATATAGTCATTTACATCTGTTATAGGTATACTTAATGTAAAAGTACCACTATCTCCTCTACTTACATGAAATGTGCTTTTTTTGATTTTAAACATATCTTTCTTCCCTCCTAACTATATGTCATATATCCTTCTATTTCTAATACACAATTAACCCATCCAGTATATTCTGCATAACTAAAGTCAGTTGCTGGTGTTGCTGGAACAATATCAGCAGTTTCAAATTTGATTTGATATAAACCTGGTATTGTAACACCATCATTTTTAAATATATTTGAAAAGTCTGATGAATATATTTCTTCCATCTTATGATTTTCCATTGTTGGCGTTTCTGCTGTGAAAGATGTTCCTATATTTGTACCATCTTTTTTATACCATGTAACACCAACATCGTCATATGAAGTTGAATCCTTTGCATAAAATTCAGAATTCATTTCTGCATATATAAATCTTTCATTCATATTTGATGCTTTATATAATTTCATATTATGTACTTTACCCCATACATAAGTGGTTGTTTGTGTTGCATAATCAAAAGACTTATAATAAACAGGATTATGAAATACATGAATAACAGCTTTAGTTATTTCCAATCCTTTTGGAACAACAAACTCTATTTTATAAGGTAATTTTGCTTGCTCACCTGATTCATAATTGTATTCTCTACCACACCAGTTATATTCTTTATTTCCTGTATATAGATAAGTATTTTTTAAACCATTATTTCCTACTACTTTAGCTCCATTAGATAGTTTTAAACCATCATCATCTATTTTCACATTTTTTGTTGATATTTTTCCATCAATTAAATTAATACTAGTTCCTGATGTATCTGGAACATAATTATTTGACTTAATACTACCAGTTGTTATGTTTTCACCAGCTATTGTAGTACTTCCACCAGTTGCTAAATCTGTATACTTAACATAATCTTCTGTTATTTCTGTTACTGTTCCTTTTAATACTGTAATTGTATCATTTTGTTTAGTAGCTAATGTTGTTGTATATTTACTTGATACTACAAAATCATTTTCATCATATTCTCCACTTTCTTTACCTAATTGACATATTTTCAATGATCCATCTTCTAAAATCCACCAATCACCACTATCATAAGGTGGTATAGGTTGACTTAGATATACTTTTCTTTCATGGTCTTTAGATACATCTAATTCGGCATTTGTTAAAGCCATAGCACTTATTAAGTTTGTATCTGTATTTTGTATCCAACCTTCGTTTTTATATTTATATACATTACCAGAATTTTGGTCGTAATAAATATCTCCTATATGTTCAGTAGGATCACTCCAACTTATATATGGTTCATTTAAAGTATTAGGAATACCTGGATAAAACCAAAGGGATATGTTATCATCTAACACATCCCCTAAGTTTATAATTAAGGTATTTAACATATTTGTAAGTTCATTTTGTATTTTTATTAATTCATTATTATTTGTTTCTACATTACTTGATAATCCTGCTAGTTTAGAAAGATTATATTTTCTTTCTAGTTCGGCAGCACTTCTTACAATAGTTGTATCGTTCATAAACACCTCCTATTTGAATAAAGCATCATCTATTTGTTGTTTTTCAGCAGCACTTAATTCAAGACTATTTATATAATTTTGCATTTCTCTTTTATAATTCTTTATGCTATATCCACTTGCTAATTTTTGTAACATAAGTTTTTGATATTTGTTTAATTCTAATGAATTAATATAACTAAATACTGCTTGTTTTCTTTCATTTGTATCTTCATATTGGTCTTTTATTTCATTTATTTTCTTTTTATATTCATTATACGAATCATAATCAGTTATTTGAGTTATAGCATTATACTTTCCAGGATTTTTATTAGCATAATCAAATTCTTCAAGACTTCCATAGTTTCCATAGTCTGATATATCTACTTTTTCTTTTCTCTTTAACACTTCATTTGCTAGTACATTTTTTTGTTCATTTTCTAATGGTAAATTATTAATATAATTTATCTTGTCATTATTATTTTCTTGTGCTTTTATTCCAGAATTATATTCTCTATATTCATTTATATTTAATCCGGCATCTAAAGCTGTATTTATTTGTTTTTCAGTTAATGGTTGATATCCATTATCAAAGTATTCTCTTGCATTTTTACTAGCATATTGACCAAATACAGCAGCTTGTAATTTACCTAATGTATCTTCTGGAGCTTCAAATCTTAACTTACCACTATCTGTATATGATCCTGCTACAGGTAAATTTTCATTATACATTGATATACCTTCAACAGTTTTCTTTATTTGACCTCCACCAAAAGGCATTGCTACATAGTATACTGGTTTGCTCCATTCTTTCATTAACTTCTTTATAGCATTTTTCTTTTTAGATTCATCTTCATCAAATGTTTTGCTAATATCACTTATTGTTCCTGTTACCATTTCTAATGGATTTTCATAAGGTATTGCAGCTTGAATTGGTAATCTACCACCACCAAGTAATCCACCAACAAATGGTAATTCCTGTGCTGTATCTTCAGCAATAGCAGATATCTTATCTCCTAAATCTAAGTTTTCATTAGTTGCTGTTTTAATATCATCTATTGCCATATCTATTGGACTAAATGCACTCTTTCTTCCTGTTACTTTTTCTGATAATTGATTATATAACCATGCTCCAAAGAACATTTTTATAAATGCTCCTACTAATTTTCTTTTTGCTTCATCTCCTAAATCAGCAGGTATATCTTTAAACATATAACCATATTGGTTATTTACTTCTAATTGAAATGCTGTCATTAATTTCATTAATGGATTTTTTTGATTCATTATAGTAGGCATATCACCTTTACTTCTTCCAGCCATTACATCTTTTGCAAACTCATCGGCATTTCTTATTGCTTCTTGTTCTGACATACCTTTTTCTATGTTATCATGGTATTTTGCTCTTACTATAGTATTAGAAGTAAAACTATCTATTGCTTCAAATGGTACTCCTAATTTATCATTAATTTTATCTATTCCAGATTTATATAATCTATCTGCTTGTTTAGTTCTATTTGTTAAGTATACTGAGTTGTTTGCGAATCCATCATCTTTAATAGAAGCTTTAATACTTTCATACATACCTTTCATAAGGTTCTTAGTACTTAATTGACTCCATGCTTGAGTTATTGGTATAAAGTTTGTTAATGCACTACTTATATTACCGCCAACCATGTTAGCACTCACTCTGCTGTTTATATTTTGCATTATAGAATAAGTATCTCTACCAAATTGTTGTTCCATACTTCTATCACCAAATGCTTTTTTATTAGCAAGATTATCAGTATAGTTTCTTATTTCAGTAGCAAAATTACCTAATCCACTATTTCTAATGTTATTTGTTAATGTATAAATAGCATCATTTTTTTCTTCCATATCTAGCGTATCATCAGCATATATAGAATCAATCTTTTCTTTTATACCTTTTTCACTATATTGGTATCTTATTTCATTTTCTAATGCTCTTAACTTTTGAATATCGTTTGTGTGGTGAATAACATCCATAGCTCCTCTAAGATAGTTATCTAATCCTTTTAAAGCATTATAATCGGTTGCATCACCTGTCCTATGTTGACTAAATGTAGTCCATGTTTTACCAGGTTTAAATTGGTCTGTAATACCAGCTATATCAGTAGGTAGTTGACCACTTTTTACTTTCCATCCTAATTTCTCAGCAAATTTTCCTATAGGAGAAGTTGCTTTTTCTTCTATAAAGTGTGGAAAGTAACCTTGTCTATATTCAATTTCTTTATATCCATTTGCTGTTAATGTTTGATTTACTCTACCTATTAATTCATCATAAATACTTCTAAATTCTTCAATAGCTTTATCTACTTTACCAGCATCTATTTTTTTACTATTTTTATTATAATAATCATTTACTTCTTTACTTGTTAATTCACTATCAGGATTATATCTAAGTTCTCCTAACATTTGAGTATATACTGATTCTTCATTATTTAAGTTATACTTTTGTATTCTTTCATTATATGAAGTTATATCTTTTTCCATTTTAGCATTGTTTTCAGTTATAGGTCTAAAATATGTTTCATACATTGACTTAGCTTGTTCTGGTGTCATTATATCTCTTAGGTTTCTTTTCATTGTATTTATTTGATACATTATACCTTTTTTCTTGTCTTTAATCTTAGTGATATCACCAAGTTGTTCTCTTGCTAGTTGTCTATTTCTATCTATTACTTGTCTCCTAGTAGGTTTTTCAAATATGTTTTCTTCTTCATTATTTGTGTTGCTAGTAGGTAAATTAGTTTTTTCTTCTGTAGGTAAGTTTTCTTGTATTAATCCATCAGATAATCTATTAGTGAATTGATTTTTAGGAGTATATATTCCAGACATTTCATCGCCTTTTAGCATATATTGATTATCTACTTTTGCATATTGGCCTTCATCACCATTGATCCAAGCTACATTTGTTGTTTTAACAACTTTTGAATGAACTTTACTTCTATCTCCTCCTGCATAATCTAGTGCTTGTTGATAAGATGTACTTACAAATGTTCCATTTTTTATATTATATGAACTATATACTGTTATTCTATTTGTTTTAAGAGCTTTTTCAGCATCTTCATAATTAAAATCTCCCCAAGCAAAACTTTCTTCATCTTGCATAGCTTCAGACCATGTTTTAATGTCTTTAGGACTTCTAATCCAAACATGATTTTCATCAGGAGCAGGATTAGTTTTTTGAATAATTTCAAATTGTTTATTTTTAAAATCACTAGAATTTTTTATATCTTCTTCTAATTGTTTTAATTTTATTTCTTCATTTTTCTTTTCTTGTATTTTCTTATCAAGTTGTCCTCTTTGATATTGTTCAGTAAGTCTTTCTTTTTCTCTGCTAACAATATAATCATATTGGTTATTATATCCATTTTTTAAAGCTTTAATATCTTGTCTAATATTATAACCTTTTGCCCAACCATCATCATTACTTTCATCAATCGTTTCTAATTCTTTTTGTAATTCTTCAACTGATTTTGTTATTTTTTCTTTATTTTCATATTGAAATTGATTATAAAAATCTTTATCAAAAATGTATTTGTTTAAATCATCATCAGATAACATATATCTAATATCAGCATTAGTAGTAGGTTTAGTATTATCTACATCTTTTATTTGATTAGAATTGAATACAGCATATTCTATTTCATCGCCTTGTACATTTAACTTAGCAATCAAACCATCATAAATGGTATTATCTGCTATTTTTTTCATATCTAAATTCATTTTCATTAATTGATGATTGCCTATTCTTTGCCAATTTAACATATTATTAATAAATGTTTCTTTACCATCTAATTTTCCTATATCAGAAGCATAATCATATAAATTAGATATTTCTTCTCTTGATATAGTTCCTAAATTTAATGGATTAGTTATATTAAGATATGATTCTTTTAATTCTCCTTCTTTTCCTTTTTTTACAAAGAAAATATCGTTTGGATCTTGTATTCTTTCAAATGCAAAATCTTTAGCAAAATCTTTAGAGTTTGTAAAATAAATGCCATATTCATTATTTTCTTTATTTCCACCACCCTTTTTTGCTATATATTCAGTTTTACCTTTAGTAGGTTCTCCTCTATATACTGTTAATAAATTACCTTTATCATCTACTACTTTACTATTTTTAAAGTATTCTTGTTGTTCTTTAGTTAATTTTCTTCCTAGATTATCAGTTAATAAATATTTAGTATTTGATTTTCTATTATATTCTTCTACTACATAATTAACTATGTCATCAGAAGTCATATTATATAGTTCTTCTCTTGTAAATGTAGCATCATAACCAGTAGAATTTTTATGATCCCCTACTCTGACTTGAATACCATCTTTTATATAGTATCTACTAGCCATAAGTCCAGGATAAGTAGAACGACTTTCATTTGCTTCAAAACCTAAATCTTCTAACTTAGAATCAACTTCATTCATTTTATTCAGCATAACATCTGCATATTCTTCTAAAGAAAAACTATTATCAGTTACATAATAACCATCTTTATAATAACTATCTAATATTTCATCTATTTTAGTGTAATCTGCATCTGTTAGTTCTCTTCCTAGTTGCTTCTCTGCATTTGTGTAGATAGCATCATATAGAATTTCTGTATTTCTATCAGTATCAAATCTGCCATTTTCTCCTACATCATCAATTCCTTCATTTACTGCTTTTCTTATTTTGCTATCTTCACTTAATGAATATTGTCTATCATTTTTAACAAATTTATCTTCTAATTCGTTTAAATGATATCCTTTTTTATCTAATTCAAATTTTATTTTTTCAATTAAATCATTAGCAAATTTACTATCTTCTATATCATCTACATTTGTATAATTATAGTTAGGATCATATTCTCCATAAGCATAAGCATTAGCTGCCTTAGATATAAAGTCCATACTTATTTCATTTTTATAATTATTTGCTTTTGCAAATCTTCTAGCAAAATCATTTATATTATATTGTCTATCTGATATTAAGTATTGAATTTCTGTATTATCATCTATATTTAATGCTTTTCTTAGTATATCTTCTTTTGTTTCTACTTGACCACCACTAAATATATCTGTTTGACCACTTGCTGGAAATTCAGCCATTGCATTATATTTTTCTATGAAGTTTCTTAGATTTTTATATCCTTTTGTTTCTAATAATTGTGCTATTCTCTTAGTTACTAAATCTACATCATTATCCCCGAATATATTACTTTGACTTGTAAATTCATCTAATGTCATTTTAGAACTTGATGCTTTTTTATATACTTCTACAGCATTATTAAATAATTCATTTATTGAATAATCATTTAATGTTTTATTTTGTATTAATGCTGGAGCAGCTTTCATAACTTTGAATTTTAAATCATTATTATTACTAAAGTACTTAGCATTATCTTCGTTTATTACTGATCCTAAAATTACACTTTCTACCAAATCTTTTCCTGATCCTGTAAACTTAGAACCATTATATATATCTGATAAATCATTAGAATCAATTATATTTTTTGCTTGCATTAAACTAATTAATTCTCTTGTTGCTTTTTCATTATTATACAAATCATCTATTGTATCAAAATTATCTATTATTTCTGATACAGAGTTTATTGTATCTTCATCTATTGTTTTTCCTATTTCTTTTGCTCTTTCTGATACACTCTTAGATTTCTTTGCATCTTTATTAAACATAGCAAATGTTTTAGTATCATAAGGTAATTTCTTATTTAATTCAAATACTACTCTTGGATGTTTCATATTATCTATTTGTTCTACTGTAAATCCAAATTGACTAGCATTATCTTTTAAATATTCTATATAAGCAGTATCTGTACCTTTTTTTGCTGCTAAGTCTCCAGACATAGTTCTATCATTACCACTTACTACTATACCATCTTTTGTTACTATTACACCATTATCAGCAAATGCTCTACCATCAAAATTATCTGATTTTTGTGTTACTAAGTTTTGCGCATTTTTATCACTTTGATAATCTCTATCATTTACTGTTGTTCCATTTTCAGTAGTAGGAAATCCTTCAGTTTTTTCAAATGTTTCAGCATTATGGCTTGCAGATACATTGCCTGCTTCTATCAATTTATATGTTCCTGATAGTTTTTCGCCATTAGATAATACTATTGTTTTCTTACTTCCTGTTACTTTTTCAGTAGTATCATATTTTTCTTTAATCTTTTTAATGCCTTCTTCATTATCAATTTTAGTTTTAGTTGGTATATTTTCTTCAGTAGTTTTTGTTTCATTATCAGTTTTTTCTATTTTTTTCACAGTATTTTCATTTTTTTGTGCATTTTCTTTATTTTTGTTTTCAATTTTCTCAGCAGTAGGTAAATTAACTTCACTAGACTTATTTATTTCTTGTTTCTGAGTTGTTTCTTGCTTAGTAGGTATATTTATATTATCTTGTTGTTTTTGCTCTGTAATGCCTTTATTTTTCATTTGTACTTCTTGTGAATTTTCTAAATTAATCTGACTACCATTCATATATTCAGCATATACTTTTTTAATTTTTCTTTTTGCTTCGTGTATTTGTTGTCTTTCAGTATTTCCTGTTATTTTAGATAGCAATTCATCAAAAAATTCAGCAAGTTTTTGCAATATACTAGGATTTTCTTTGCCTAAAGTTCTAAAAAATTCTTCATCTGTAAAAAATTCTCCTACATAGTTTGCTGTTAATTCACTTCTAACTATATCATCTGTTATTTTATTTATTTCTTGTTCTGTTAATGCTCTACCTTTATTTTGCATTTCTTCATTTACTTTATTATCTATAATATTAGCATATAATTTTTTTATTTTTGCTACTTCTCCATCATGTATTCCTTTTGTTGTTGCCAAATCAAATACAGCTTTACTTACAGCATCATATAATTCTCCTTGATTTTCTAAAAAGTGAGTTGTTTCATGCCCCATTACATAAGAAGTTAATTTATTACTATTAAGATTTAATACGAGTTTATTTCCTTCTTTATATCCATCTGCTTCAGGTAATCCTTTTGCTCTTAATTCTTCACTATTAGTAAATTCAATATTTAATCCTAAGTCTTTTATTAATTTCTCTGCCATTTTTGCTGTTGCATGATTTTCTGATGTATTATTTCCCTTTTCTGATAAACTTTTAAGCATATTGTTTACTTGTTCGTTTTCAGTTTCGTTATATTGAAATGCTTGGTCTCTTTGACCTTTTTCAATGAATATTCCTTTTTTCATATTATCAAGTTCTTGTCTTTTAATATTTTCTTGAATATCCATTTTTTCATTAAACGATTTATTTCCTGCTATTGCATTTGTTTCATCATTTATTGTAGTTTCAAATTGTTTCTTTGCTTCTGCAAAAGATATATCATTTTCTTTAGCATATTCTTTTATTATTGTATTTTTTTGTGTTGTAGTTAAGAATGTATCTGCACCACCTACTAAAGCGGAAGTCATTGCTGCTGTAAAGAATGATTTTAACGATTCTTCTGAGGTTAATGCATTATAAGAATCTTTTAAAATATTTCCTGTTTGGTTTTCCATACCATAATTATAATTTTTATCAAGAGCATGTGCTATGTCGTTTCCTGTTGCTTGTAATACATTAGATATGATTTCTTCAGATCCTTCACCTAAAGCATCTGTTACTTTCATAAATGTTTTTCCTATCTTAGTTCCAAAACTTTTTTCCAAACTACCTGCTACTTTTCCAGTTAAATTATTTGCCCATCCTTGAGATTTTAAACCAGGTATCCCATCAAAAAATTGTTCTGATATTGCTTCAGAAAAACCACTTATCATTGCTGTTTTATTTGCTGTTTCATCATTAGCACCATTTTTATATGCTTCACTTCTTGCATTACCATAAGCACTTGAATAAGATGTTAAAGCTGATGTTGCTTTTCTCATTTTATTTGCTCTATTTAATGCTGTTGCTGTTCCTGATACAGCATTTGTACCACCTAATACTGTACCACCTAAATGAGACATACCTACCATAGCACCTATTTGTCCTATCCCTTGATTGATTGTATCAGCAGTATCACCTAATATTGAATTTTCTTCTAATTTATTTGTCCATCCTTTTTTAAATAAGTTTTGATTCTCATTTTTCCCAAATAAAGCTCCTGTAGAATCAACTTTAGCATTATTTATTAATTTTTCAGAAGCAGTTTTTGATAATCCACTTATTTTGTTTCCTACTTTTTCCATTCCCAATTTATCAAAAGCTTTCTTTTGCTGTTTAGATAACCATTTTTCATAATCAGATATTCTATATTGCGCCCAGTCTGTTGTTCCTTCTACAGCTCTAAGAAAACCTTCACCTATATCTGATGCTAAATCTCCTAATGTTCCACCTACAGTTTTTAAAAAGCCACCTTTACTATCTTGAAATAACCCAGAAGTATCTTGTTTTACTTCCAGGTTACTTAAATCTATCTTATTTGCTTTAGCTATTTCATTAACTGTTTTCATTTTGTATCCATTTGTCTTTTCTTTTTTCTTTTTATTTTTTAAATAAGAATTTACAGTTTGCATTACATAACCTCACTTTCTAATTAAACACCTTTATGCCAAATATCATTCCACCAATTAGATGCTTTCTTAATCTTACTTATATATTCGTTATCTACTCTCATGTATTCACCACCACGATTTCCATTTCCTAACCAAATATAATAACTTCCATTAGCATACCAAATATTTTGACTACCAACTTTTGAACCAAATTTATTTCCAAATACTTGATTTACATTTACACCTGTATCACTTAATTTTTGGTTATTTACATATCTTGGTTGATATCCATTACTAAAGTAGTAATCTTTCTTAGCAAATGTCTTTGAGTTATTACCAAATACTGATGATGCTATTGATTGCTCACTTTGATTTTTACTTGATGAACCACCTGATCCACTATTTGAGTAACTATAGTCTCCACCACCACTATAGCCACCACCACTATATGCAGCATTAAATTCAGCTTGCCATTGTGCATATTCTTGTTGCATTTTTTGTAATTGTAATTGATATTGTCTTTCTGCTTCTTCTTCTTCTTGTTTATATCTATTGTTTTGTGATATTTGTCCTTCATAGTATCTAATATTTTCATTAATAGCTTGATTTCTATTGAAGTAAGTATCATTAATATCTTTTTCGTAAGCAAGTTTATTATTATATAATGTATTTTTATATTCAAATCCTTGTAATGCTATTTGATAACTATCTTGCATTTGCTTTAATGCTATTTCGGCTAGTGCTGCATCATTATTTAATAATGCTTGTTGTATTTGATTATCATAATCTGTATTAGCTTTTTGTAAAGCTGCTTTTGCTGTTCCCACTCTGTTTTGATATGTTATATTCATAGCAATTTCAGAGTTTTTACCAAATCCTGTTCCTGCTAATCCTTGTGAAGCAAGTGTTTCATAAGTACCACCAAATTGATTTAATCCTTTTTGATAATCAATATAAGCATTACCTAATTCAGAATCAGTTTTCTTTTGCGCTTCTTGTTTATTTTGATTTATTAATCCTATATTATAATCAGTTTGCTTTTGTTGAGTTTCTTTTTGAGTTTGAGCAGCTATGTCAATATTTTTTTGTTGTTGTTCTAACAAATTATTATAATCACTTAATTGCTGATTATAGTTTTTATTATAATCATTTAATAAGTTAGTTTTTTCGGTCTCATTTGCTGCTAATTTCTTTTTTTGTTCTTCTATGCTTTGTTTATCCATTGCTGTCATTTCATCCCAGAAACTAGCAAATCTTTGTATTTTCATTTATTCTTCCCTCCTAACTCCTTTTCACATAAGAACCTACATAAGATTCTAATACTATTTCATATATTCCAAATTGCGTATCAGAACTATATCTTAATTGTATTCTGTTCCATTTTTTCTTTTTTATCTTTGATACTATATATCCTTTTGTATTTTTAAATGTACCTAATTTTTGAAATTCATTATTATCTAGTTTTGTTTCTATTGTAATTTCATCACCTGTTACATTACTTTTGAATCCTCTTTTATTTGTTGTCTTTAACATTTGTGGATATCCAAAATCATCTAACTTAGTAGTCCAGTATGATTTAACATTACTTGAAGTATCTGTAAGAGTATATATTTCAGATTGCATTACTGCTGTCAATGTTTCAATTAATAATTGACTTTCATTTCCTTCATTATCATATACTTTGTTATTTGCTTCATCATACCAATAAATATTTGTTCCATCAGTATATTTTTTATATCCTAATTCATTTCTAACAAAATCTTCTTCACTACATAAATATAAAATATCATTATGTACTGTTGCTGTCTTTATTTTTTTTGCCATTTCCCAATAAAACCATTCGTATTCTACATGGTCATCATTTTGTACTTTTTGTTTTGAATCAGCAAGATATATTTTATTATCTATAATTACTAATAAATAACCTTCCCATTCCACTAATTCCATGTTTTTATAATTTTCTTCATTTAATAGTTTTCTATCTACTAATGTACTTCTATGTCCTAATACTTGTTCAGTAGTTATACTTCCTGATATACCTTCCATGCCCCTATCACTAAAGAATACTATATCATCATTGAAATTAATTCCTGTTGCTTGACAACCTGTTGTAATACTTGAGTGAGAACTTGCATAAGTCTTAACTGTTTGTTCTAATTTACCATCATATAATTCAGTAGGTACTGTATAAAATATTGTTGTATTTTCTTGTGATGGTTCTTTAAATACCCATAGAGCATTATTACCAGGTACTAAAGCTTTTATTTGTGATACACTTGTACCTTGTGTTGCATAAGATGAAGTTCCTACATATCTAGGATCATTTAATCCACACCATACTAGCATGTTAGGATAATCTTGATTTCCACTAAAGAATACTCTATTATCAAATATACATGCTAATTTACATTTATTAATTATGTTTCTTCCATCACTTGTTTTAGAATATTTTATTTTAATTGAAGCTTTATCAGCACTTTTTTCAGGAGCTTTGTCAAATGTTACTAATCCAGTTGTTGTATCTACTGTAAATCCAGTTGTTATTTGTACTTCATTTACTCCACTTATATCCCATACTGTAACATTACTTACTTCTTTTTGAGATAAAGGAAATTCTGTTTTAGTTCCATCTGGTAAATATTCTTCATAACAATAATCTGTTATTAAGTTTGCTTCTTGTATCATTTTAGTAGAATTACTATTCATGTTATGTATTGCTACATTAGGTATAGTTCCTTCTACATCTTTACATACACTTCCATTATATTCTAAATAATTTAATCCATCTTTAATAAATAATATATTGTTATAAACAAATCCTACTGACTTAGCAGGATTCATTCCTGTTGCCTTTATTGTTGTTAATACTTTTGTTTTTGGATTATAATCAAATAAACTTGTTCCAGAATGTATTATCAAATGGTCAACATTACTTATTGTATAAAAAAATAGACCAAAGATAGTATTACTCATAGTTAGTTGTAATTCTATATCTGGTCTAGTTTCTATCTTCTTACCTAAAGTCTTATAATTTTTCCACATATTTAGAGCATCAGGGCTTCTTGTTTCACTTACATTTTCATCAGTAAAGTCTACTCCTCTAAAATTAGAATATATTTTCCTTACTGGATCATAAATACTAGCCATTTATACCACCTACTATTTCTATTGATCCTTCAGAAGTTCTTGTATCTAGCATTTGTAATGCTTGATTATAAGCATCTGCATATATTCTTCCATATTGTGCTGATACATCACTTTTTAGCAAATCTGCTGCTATTCCATAAGGCATTATTTCTAATACATCTCTACTTAGTTCAAATTTATAAGTATCAGGTGTTTCTGCATTAATCAATTTAGGATATTTATAATATTGTATTTTTGCTTCTCCATCTTCTTGAAATGTTACTATATTATCAAATAAATCATATTTAACTCCAATAATATTTTTTAATTTATAAAAATCACTTAGTTCTTCATATAAGTTCTTTTCATCATCTTTTGCTACTGTCATTTTTTCAGTTGCTGCTATTTTCTTTATTCTTGCAAGTTCATGATTTTTTATATCAATAACATAGTTTATTTTTGCTTGTATATCTATGTCATCTGTTAAGTATTCACTTTCAGGATTTATTTCTTCAATTAAACTTAACACTCTTAATTTCATATCTTTTAAAGTCATATAAACCTCCTATTTCTTTAGTTCGCCATTTTCATCATAGTTTCTACTATCTAACATTTTTAGTCTGTCTATAGCACTATTTATAGTTATTAATGGTGTATGTGTTTTAGTAAATCCTTCATACATTACAAATATAAGCATATCTCCTTCTTTAACAGCAAACTCTCTTTTTGTTTCTTCTTTAGCATTATTCTTTATATCTTCAAATAGCTTATATTTTTTAAATACACCATTTTCTATTGTATCTTTAATTGTTAATCTTGATTCCAAATTTCCTTTTTCATCATTAAATTCTTCTACTTCATCATGTAATAGTATATCTTCTCCATCATAAAAATAAGCACCATAAAATTGTGTATCAGGCACTCTTACATATTTTTCTAACTTATCTAATTTTTTCATAATTTTAAATTCCTTCTTTCTATATATTTTGGATATTGACTTATTAAATCATCTACCATGAAAACAAATGTATCTATTATTTCTTTTCCACTTTCATTTATGTTATCTAATATTATCTTATATTCTCCATCTTTTCCAAATGAATCAACTTTATTTTTAGTTGCTTTTAAATAATAATAGGTTGCTTCAGTTAATGTACTTATAGCAGCACATACTATATCATTACCATAAGTTCCATAACCACTATGCCCATGTACATATATCATTTTTTCATTTATTTCTATTGTTGTCATGTTATCCTCTCCTTTACTATGCCTAGTATATTGAAAGGAGTAAATATATACTAAGCATAAGAAAAGAGAGCATAAAGCCCTCTTTACTATCCAAGATATACAGCAACCATTTTTACATCAGTAGTTCCTGTAAATTTTACTTTTCCTTTACTTCCAAATTTTGCAGTTTCTACAGAAATTACAGCAAGTTTTCCAGCAGCAAGTGAACCACATACTACATCATCACCAGCAGCATATCCATCACCAGCTTTTACTTTTAGAGCAGTTACAGCAGTAGAAGCATTATCGTTTCTAGCAACGAATAATAATCTATCTGTGTTATAACCACTTACATCAAATTCAATGCCTTCACTTGTCATAGCAACTAAATTACTTTCAGGTAATGAAAAAGCATTTAAACTTTTTACTACTTTTCCTTGAGCAGGAACAGCAAATCTTTGCACATTAATCATATCTATCTTTCCTTCCTTTCTTTCCTAGTGAGCCTTAATTACATATAGTTCTTTAGGTCTTACAACCTTAACACCATATACATTAAGTCCTTTTATAATACTTGCAAATCCTTTTTCTTTTCTTGCAGTTTCTACTTTATCAATGCTATTTACTACAGCAACAGCTTTCTTAGTTCTGATTAATTCCATATCATCTGTACCATCATTGAATAGATTATTAGATAATCTTAGTAAACAGTTATTGTATTTACCAATAGCACCTTTTTTGATGTATTCAACGTTTTCTGAAAATAAGTTTTGTAATTTACTTCTGATAGCAGTAATATGTTCTGCATTTAAGTCAGCAGCAAGTTCTTCTTTAGTAGATACATTGTTCTTATATAGTTTTACAAGTCCAGCATCTAATGTAGATAATGGTGAAGCTTCGGCACTAATATCAGTAGAACTTGATTTCATATTTGTTAATGCTCCTTTATAAGCAACTTCAGCTACTTTAGCATCTTCTGCTTCAGCAAGAGCTTTCTTAGCTTCATCAAATTGTACTGTTAAGTATTCTGGTTTAGATTGTGCTTTTTCTACATCATCTACTTCAAATGCAAAATAATCAGCATAGTCAATATCTAAGTATTGAGCATTATCTCCTAATTTTTCAATAGTGATGTCTTCTCCAGGTACATAATTACCAATTGTTGGTCTTACAGCACCTACGATTTTAACCCTTTCTCCATATTTGATTTCGCCTTCAAATTTATAATCACACCAATTAGCGACTACTAAATCCTTAGCAAGTTCAGTTTGGCAATATTTAGACCAGAATGTTGGTTTAAAATTACCAGCAAATCTTTGTATTCTCATTTTTCTTTCCTTCCTTCTTTTCTTATTTTTACCATTTTTCCATAGACCTTCTTATTAAGTCCATGTTTTCTTCGATTTCCTTATCAGTCATCCTGTCATACTCTGCTTCAGTAATATATTCTTTTTTACTCTTAGTTTGTACTCCTTTTAGACTTCCAGGATTATCTACTTTCTTCTTAGTAGTTTTGATTTTATATAATTCATATATATTAGCTATAGGAGTATCTTTAGTAAATTGTTTTTCAAATGCTTTAAATTCACTTGAATTGTAAACTTCTTTTTTTACTCCAATTTTTGATAACTCACTGATTCTTCTTCTATTATCAATTTCTTCAGTAAGTTTTTGTGCAATTAGTTTTTCTCTATTAGAAATATTGCTTTTAGTATTTAATCTTTGTACTTCAGATTCAATTTCTTCAATGCTGTCTGCATTTTCTAATATTTCTTCTACATCAGCACTAGCAAGTATTTCTTCTTCTCTTGCACTTCTATTAGGTGTATACCTAATACCTTGTTTCCCATAGAAATCTCTTGTCTTTTCTAAAGCATCATCATCACTTTCTGCTTTTAATCCTGCTTTAGTCAAGTAAGCTAATTCCTCATACTTTGATAGTTTCTTTTGGTAATCCCTATCTAGTTTTTTTCTCTCTCTATTTACTCTACTTTCCATGATATCATTCATTTCATCTTGATATTCAGGATGTTCTTTAAGTAATTCTTTAAGAGATTTACCTTTTTCAGGTTCTTCAGTAGTTTCTTCTTCTACTGGATCAGATGTTTCTTCTTCAGCAGTATCATCATATTCTGCTTCAATTACTTCATCTTCTTCTAAATCAGTTGTTTCTGATTCTTCTTCTGCAAATAATTGTATTAACATTTTTGCGTTTTCTTTTTCCATTTTTCCCTCCACATTTAAAGTCTGGTAGACTATACCTATAAAGTTTTATGTCATTAATGTTTGGACTAAGTGCATTTATAAGCACCATAAAGAGATATAAAGGCTGGCATTTAGTTAATCACTCTAAATGCTATGTTGATTAGACTCCTAGTGGTTAATCCTGCAACTATTAACCTTAAACCTTATGCTAGATATTTTTTATATATCTCTTTATGCTACCTATAAGATAGCACCTTAATAAAATACTTATATAATATCCAATCACAACATTATATAACATATTTGTTCAGTACACGACTTCGGTGATTGTCTAGGTATTAGTCGTTTTCCCCACCTCTAAAATAAAGACTTGATTATTCATCATTTCTTCGCAAACACAGGATTTTATGTGTTTTTCTCGGCGTGCTTTGACGCATTGTTAGTGCTTTTATAAGCACCACAGAATAGATATAACTATTGCAATAGTTTTTATCTTTCAATAACTTTAAGATACAACACAGGTTATATATCTACTCTATGCTACCTATAAAAGGTAACATTTATTTCTTTTTTATTAATCCTTCTGTACTATGTTTTACTCTTTCTCTTTCTTCTGCTCTTTTACCATTGTTAAATCTATCAAGAGTACCTACTAGGTATCCAGTAATTCTTCTTATTCTTTCAAATCCAACACCTTCGCCTACTGTTTTATTAGTATTCAACATTAGCACCTTCTTCCATAGGTTGTTGATTATTTACCATGTATTGTTGCATTTCTTTAGGCATTATTTCACCTGTTTGCATCATTTGTGCTACTTGTTGTTGCATTATTGATCCTTGTTGTTGTATTTGTCTTATTCTTTCTTGTGCTGCTTTTCTTCTCTTAATTAAATCTTCTAATTTAATCTTAGGCATTACAGCATCATTATCTAATAGACTTACATAATCTTCTAACCATGCTGTATTCATAAATTGTTCTGTCTTAGCAAGGTTCTCTAAGCTTACTTCTTGTGCATATTTATCATAACTTCCTTTAGGAGTAATATCTATCTTAACAGTAGTTTTTAATTCTTCTAATACACTTGATGGTATATTTTCTACTACTACTTCATCTTCTCCTGTCATTGGATTAGTTTGTAAATCTTCCATTTGTAAACCATCAGAATTATTTACTCTCCACATATCCATCCATATTCTTGCAACATCTTCTAACATGGTATTTAATGCTACATTTTGGTCATCTAGTGGTTGCTCACTTGCTTGTTGTACAGCTAAGATAGCTCTACCACTTGCTGCTTCTGGATTTACTTGTCCTGTTGCTGTATCACTTGCATTAGAAAGTTCTCTAGTAGTAGATATTAATTCTTGTTGTAATTCTCTTACATCTGGAGACATTTGTGCTGGTGAAGTTGTAGAAAATATCTTCCTTACATCATCTACATCCATACCTTCAGCTTCAATTACACCACCTACTGTATTAATTGCTTCAGGATTACTTACTTTATCTTTATTGTATACTTTTTGTGGATATGCTGTATTCTTAGCAGTTAATAATCTTCTCATGATAGTTTTATTAACTTCTATTTGGTTAGGAATAAGAGTTCTTATTTCTCCTTCTCCTCTAGCGCTTCCTTCTTTTTCACTCCATAACATGTGTGCAAATGGATATAAAGTTATTCCCATATCTTTATCTTCACATATTGTACAATATCTTGTTCCTTTACTAAAGTGAATAGTATCATCTTTTTTATAAAACTTAGTTACTACAGTTACCATGTTACTTACTTCATCTTTTGCTGATTCTCCAGCTTCTTCTAAAGTATCTTCATCACCTATAATATAATCAAGTTTCTTTTCTTCTACTTCATATTCTCTAGCAAGTTTTTTTGCTTCATATACTGACATTCTTTGTTTAGCAAGTATATATGCTTGTCTTTGAATATCTGGCTCATTTTCATTTTCATAGTAGATATCTAATTTATTTAATACTTCGTTTTCAGGATCTTTTTGTTCTTCATTATAAGTTATATATAAAACTGATTCTCCATTAATAGCAGATTGTCTTACTACTTTTTTTATTTTATGGTCTAGTTGGTCTCTTTCCCATACTCTTGCTGCTCTTTGATTAAATAAATCACATACTTTCTTAGAAGTTGCTCTAAATTCAGTTCCTTCTACATTATCGGCACTATAATTAATTGCTCTTAGATTTTTTGTTATCCTATTTACTTTATAATTTACTATTGGTTGAATAAAATTTAATTGGACAGGTTCAATGCCTTCAATTAATAATCCTTCCCATTGATCCCCATTATAGAAATTATTACATCTATCTACATCAGTAAAATAATTGTTTTTTCTAGCATACATTACTGACTTATTATATAAAGTCCATATATCAGTTTCAATTATTTCTTTTTCATCCATAGCTCCACCTCCTAATCTTTAGGTATTTCTTTCTGTCCTAATCCAGTTCCATTATAATTTTCTATATTTTCTAATGCTGTTTCTATTTTTCTTCTTCTTAAATCTTCTTTCTTATTTATCTTATTCTCTTTTAAATCGTTTTTAATAGCCTTTACAGGATTAAAAGTTATTTCACGGCCTCTTATACTACCTTGACCTATTTTAGCTCCTACAGCGAAAGAAATAAGGTTTATAGCACATAATATAATTACTTCATAATTTTCCATATAATTCTCCTTTTTTATATAATAACTTTTATTCTTTTCTTTTTACTACTTAGTTTAGCTTCTGTTATAGAAGTATTGCTTACAGGAAATCCCATCTTTTCAGCATATCCACCATCACTTTCTAAGAATGAGTTAGTCATTAAATAATACATTTCTTGTTTACTTAATGTTTTATTCTGATAGTATGGTATATATATGCAACCTTTAGTACTGATAGGTTTGTGTGTATGCGACATGATATACAAATCTGCTATTACCACTTGAGACATATCCTCCAGTCTATTTATCTTGCCACCACTTTTTCTACCACCACCGAATCCATGTAATCCTGTTATTGCGTAGTTTATCCTTCTTCCATGTATATCTTCTCCAAATGATAAATACAAATACCACCACCCATTAGCATATCTATCTTCTATTCCTAACTCTCTTGCTACTAATCTAATTACATCTACATTAGTATTCTTTTGAGTTCTATCTTCATGATTTCCAGTAGACATTATTAATATCTTATCTTTGATAGGTTCTAATAGTTTAATTACTTCTAGTATTTGTTCCATTGGTGATAAGCTATCACTATACACATCAGATTTACTATCTTTTAACGCCATATTACACAAATCACCATTTATAATACAATAGGTATTAGGTTCATCTTTTATGCGTTCTATGGTTTCTTTAATTAGCTTAGTATTAGAGTTTCTATCTCCTATATGCAAATCTGCTATTGGTATAATAGTTATATCTCCTACTTTTTCATTTCTTTCTTCATTTAGATTTACTCTTACTATCTTCATATTCTCCCCTTCCTATACAACTGTTATTCTTTCTCCATGATCCGATTTCTTTGGTCTTTCAGATTCAAAATTAATATGTATTTCTTTAACCTTTTCTTCTTTCTTTGTTGGTGAAGTTCTTGATATACAAAAGTACCTTAATGAATCAGTTATATGTGTTAATTCATGTGGTTCTGTTGCTACATCATTAACATTCTTTTCATCATGTTGTATAGCAGGTAGACATCTTATTAAATTAACGCAATTACTAAATATTTTTAAATTAGAATCTAGTATCGTTTCACCTGTCTGTTCATCTTTGCTTTCAAAAGGTTTTATCCACTCTTTTACTGCTAACCATCCATTTATTCTATCATCACTACATTTAGTTAATGTAATACCATTTTCATAAAATATTTCTGCTGCACTCTTACCAGTATCATTTCTTCTATTCCATAAATCTGGTGGTGCAAATATATATTTTATTTTTCTTATTTCAGGATATTCTCTTAACTTCTTAGCAGCATCACTTATTATTAAATTGCTTTCATGTATTTCATTATAAACATAATCTTTTCCTTGTGTGTCTATTGCATGAAATAATACAGCAAACATATCTAATCCATAGTCAATGCTTATATACCTATACCAATTATCTGGTATTACAAATGGTTCTATAACATGTATATCCCTTCTAAATTCTCCAAAATATTGCCCTTCAAATATATCCCAATCTCCATATAGCATTGCTTTTCTTCTATCTTCTGGTAAATTTTCCAATGCTCTTACATAATCAGGATCTCTTTCCATTAAATACTTATTTTCATATACGAGGCTTTGTATAAATGTATAATCTTCAGGTACTTCTTTTTCTCTATAATCTCTATCTATAAATAATCTTTTAACCCATCCATGTCCTACTCCACCTGGATTGCAAGTAAAATACATTCTAGGTCTAAAGTTAGTTTTACATAATCCACTACTTCTATTTGATTCAGTTAAACTTTGGAATTGAAATTCAGTAAATTGTGTTGCTTCTTCCATGAATATAACATCATAAGCTTGGCCTTGATATTGAAGCACATCATTTTCATTATCACAGTATCCGAGCTTGATCCTTGCTTCATTAGGAAACTCAAATACTTTTTCTTGGTCTCTGTATTGTGCGATTTTTTCTTCTTGTTTACATCTTAAAAGTTTTTGCAATGGTACGACATGATTTTCTCTTAATTCATTTAATGTTCTTCTTAATAGTAGTATTTGTATACCTGGATTGTTAAGAGCAAGCAGTACTGCTTTGGTTCTTGCTGCCCAACTCTTTCCACCACCTCTAGCTCCACCATAAGCTATATATTTAGTTCTAGCTTCAAAAAATTGTATTTGCTTAGGATATGGTGTTCCTATTGATAAAATCATTATTTACCCCATTCTGCTAATTTATCATCCATTACAATTTTAACTTCTTGCTTTTGTTCTACTTGTTCTTTAGGTTTTTCTCCTATTGTATCTCTAATTACTTCAAATGCTTTTGTATCTCCAGTCAATGCTTTAGATATTAATGCTAATGACACTTCTTTTTGAGTATCACCATTTTCAAGTAATATTAATAATTGTTCTTTTAATGTTTTTCTTTCATTTCTAGCTATTCCTGATGCAATACCACCTTTTCTACCATTTTTTCTTCTTTCTTCTGGTGTCTGTTTGCTAGCTGGTATTAAATTGGAATGACCTGCATTTTCTTTCATTATCCCACCTACCTATTTTATAGAGTTTTGTTTCTCCTTTTTTTTAAGCAATATCAAACCCTCACACTGTTCTTTATTCACTTGCTTTCCAGTTTCCCTTTATTCTCCCTAATTAAAAAGACATATTACTATGCCTTTTCTCATGATTTTCTCACAATATCATTATATCATATAATTTTTTGTTTTTTTTGCAAGTTATTTATTATTTGTTTTTTTAATTCTTTTAATATTTCTTTAAATATTTCCATTAATACATTTACTACTATGCTATCTCCTTTTATTTTTATTTTGTTCTTCTTGATATATTTCTAATACCCATTCTAAGTTAAGTAATGCACTTTTAACTTCTGGACTTCCTGGTAGACTTAATAAGTAGTTTATTTTTAATGTTATTTTTTCTTCAAAACTCAATCCTTCATAATTAATTAAATCATCTTTCATTTTTCTTCCTCCTTTAATAATAAATCTATCCAATATATTAATTCTTTAATTATTTGTTGTTGTTCTTCTACATCTACTGGTGATTCTTTCGTTGGTATACATAACTTTAATTCATTTTGTAAATGTTTTATTATTGCTATTAATGTATCTATATGACTTCTTTGTGTTTGTATTAAACTTAATAACATTTGTTCACTATCACTGATCCTTTTTTTCAATTCTTAACACCCTCTTTCTAACATCTTTAACTTCATATTCTAAATTATTTTCTTCTAATTCTCTTTTAACTCTTTCTAATTCCTCATCTGGTATTTCGTAGATGTAAACTTTTTCTTGCATAAATACAGCTATTCTTTTCATATCTATCTCCTTTTGTTTTCAAAATATTTTCTAATATCTTCAGCTCTTATTTCTTCTTCTACCATTTCTGTTACTCTATCAAATACTTCTTTTTGTACTTTTCTTCTTTTTTTTATTTGTTCTCCATTTAATTTTCTTTCAAGATTCTTTTGCCTTCTTGCTCTATTTATCATATCTTTGTTTTCTTGATATCTTGCCTTGTTTTTTTTCATTATGGTATCTCTATTTAATTTATAATATTCTCTTTGTTTTCTTGCTCTTTCTTCTCTGTGTGCCATATTATATTCATGATTCTTTTTCTTTAATTCTTCTTTATGCTTATCTCTATATCTTTTAGCATATTCTAAATGTCTTTTTCTTTTTTCTTCATCTTTAAAATATTCTCTTTGCTTATCGCTTTCACATTTCTTACATATTCCTAAATAATAATTTTTTTTATCACCTTTCATTAATCTAAATTCATTTATATCTTTTTCTGATCCACATCTTTTGCATATTTTTTTCATATTATCTTCCTTTTCTAATTATTTCTTTATATTTTTGTAAAATCTCTTCAAGCATATCATAACCTGCTTGTTCTCCAATATCCCTATAATCAAATAAATTAAGATAATCTTCTAGCCATTTTATAAACTCTTTTTGTTGATTATTATGTTTTACTCTTAGTTTATCTATTGTTTTATTAATTTCAAAGTTTTCATACCAATTAATTTTATCTTTATTTTCTTCAAGTAGCTTCTTTAATTCTTTTACTTCTTCTCTCCAATCAGACATCTCATCAAATAACTCATCATAGTAGTCTATCATTTCATTTAAAGCATTTTTATCTCCTACATATACCATTTGTAGTTTTCCTATTAATTCTTCTTTATTCATTACTATCACCTTTTAATATTTCTTCATAATCATAATTATCTCTTGAATTTAAAGCATATTGTACTAGTTCATCAATTAACCCTTTTAAACTTTCTATTGTGTTGCATCCATCATAATCGAATCCAATATCTGCTATTAATTGACACCAATTGTCTTTGTTGTCTATTTTATTTTTTTGATATTTAACTTTTTCTTTTAATTGTTCATTTTCTTGTAATAATGCTTCTATGTCTTCAAATAAGTTAACTGTTGTTATTTTTTTATCGTATCTATGTTTTAATAATTCATACATTCTTTCTTCTTTATTCATTTTTCCTCCTTTATTTACTATTTGAAACATTTATACTTCATTACCCCAACAATCCCAGCCATCAACTGATTGCCTAGCAAACAGTTCTATTCTTGGTATATCACCACACAATTCTACTATTCTATCTCTAGTTTCATCAGGTTTTCTTGAATGTTCTCTTATCTTACTCATTATTACACTATGTACTTTTGCAGATTGTCTTTTAGGTTTTCCTTTAGTAGCAATTAAACATAATTCAGCATTTGCTCTAGTCCAACTACCCATACCCCAAAATAAACTATTGCTTTTTTTATTTTGCTTAATCCATGTGAAAGCACAAGTTTTATATTTAAACCCCCAACTTTTTATCACATCAAAACAATCTTTTAAAAAAGGCATTGTAACCCACATGAATAATATACAATCACTAGCAGAAATATCTTTTATAGGTAGATTTTCTATATCTTCTATTGTCATGACATCATATTTACAACAAGCCCCCCGATTTCCTGCTAATGCTTTATCTTTATAACTCCATGGCGGATCTGCATAAATAATATTATATTTTTTATTAGTATTATAAATATCTACTTTCATTTATTCCACCTCTTTATCTTTTATCAATTCTATAATTGCATTTATATAAAATTGACAAAATCTTTTATTTGTTTCTTTAAAATATGCTGTTATTTGATTTCTATCTTCCATTTTTAAATCAAATTGTTTTTGTTTATTAAAAGTATCTTCTATATATTCAAATACTTTATTTATTTCTTCTATATTCATACTTATTCTCCCACCTTATACACCATTTGTAGTTTCCCTATTAATTCTTCTTTATTCATTTTCTTCCTCCCCGTAAGTTACCCAAAATACTGCTTCTGCTATTTTTGTTAAAGCGTTATCTTTTTCTAATCCATCTTCCATATATAAATTAATTAGATGTTCTACTTTTGATAATAATTCAGTTATATATTCCGTTTCTTCTTTATTCATTATTTACCTCCTATTTTCCGGCATATCAAAAACAGCTGTTGTATTAAAAGTTTTCATAATGTTCTCT
>JALFMW010000070.1 GCA_022782605.1 Clostridium sp.
TTCGAGTCCAGGCGGGAGTATATACGATGGCTACAAAATAGTTGATGTTATCAACTACGTTAAATGTGATGTTTCGACTGTTTGTATGGGAATGGTTGCTTCAATGGCGACAGTAATTGCAAGTAGTGGAACGAGAGGAAAGAGGTTTATTTTGCCTCATTCGAGATTTCTTGTCCATCAACCTATGTCTGGTATAAGTGCAGGAACACAATGTAGTGATATTCAAATTCATGCAAAGGAAATTGAAATCTTGAAGACTGAACTTACGCAGATGTTAACGGACAATACGTATGGTAAAGTTACCTATAAGGAAATGGAAAAGATGTGTGATCGTGACACGATTTTGACAGCATCACAGGCACTTGAAAAAGGCTTTGTTGATAAAATTATTGTATCATAAATAAGGAAATAATAATAGAGTTGAATTTTTTCGGCATAAACCGTATTTTTATATAAAACGGTTTTTATGTTTATATACGGTTTATACTCGACAAAAGATAATGTAATTCGCTATGTAGGTAAGACAAAGAATACTTTAGATAAAAGATTAAGACAACATATATATGATGCAATTAAAAAGGGAGTCGACACATATAAAGATAGATGGATAAGAAAATGTTATAAAGACGGTTATGAAGTTAAAATAACGCAAATAGAAAAAGTTAATTCTGACAATATTAATGAACGTGAAAAATTTTGGATTAAACAACTTCCGAATTTAACTAACACAGCACCGGGAGGTGAAGGAGGAGGACTTTTAGTATACGATAAATCATATGAATATTGTAAAAATTGGTTAAGAGAGAATACGTCTGGCATAACATCTAGAAGTATGTATTATGAGTTTTCTAAATCGTCTAAAATTCCGTCTTTTATGCCTAAAGAGCCACGTAATCATTTTTCTTCGACAGATGAATGGATCAGTTGGGGTGATTTTTTATCAACAGATCGGATACAAGACAATAAAAAGGCATTAAAATATCTTTCTTATCGTGAAGCAAAAATCTTTTTAAAGAAGCTAAACTTATTGACAAAACCTCAATATATAAAGTATTTAACTGATAACAAGATTGATTTCCTTCCAAAGAAACCTGAGAGATTTTACATAAAACAAGGATGGGAAGGTTACGGTCGATTTCTTGGATATAAAAAGAAATATGAAATAACTGAGGAATTAATAATTAGATACTTGAATATCTTCTTTAAAGATGTAAATACTGCATATAAGTATATAAAATATTCATACAAATTTAATAAGGCGATACCTAAAAATATTGTTACATTAAATAAAATGTTTCCTAATTTCGATTGGGAGGCAGTCAATAAACATATAATCGATGATTATAAAGTTGCCGAGAAATTGGCACGAAGCCTTAAAGTAACTAATACTATCGAATATAGGCAAATAGTAAAAGATAAATATAAAGGCATATTGCCTTTACAGCCCGATTTGAAATATAAAGATAAAGGTTGGCGTAATTGGATGACATTTTTAGGTGATACGGATATAAAGCATCGATGTGATATAACATTATCTGTGTTTAGAAGGTATATGAAGATATATCATCCGTTAATTGATAGTGCTAAAAAATACACGGATTTTTATCGAGATAAGAAAGCAATCTTACCATATAGATTACCATCTAGACCGGATATCGTATTTAAGATGTCATATTCTGAGATATTTTTAGTTAAGCCTAAAAGGACTGTACCAATTTGTGATTTAAAGCGTTTTATTAGTATAATGTCGGAAAAACATACAGATGTCACACATATATGGCAATATAAAAAATTAATAAAAGACCGAAAATTAGAAGATGAATTGCCGAAATGTCCGATGAATAAATATAGAATGAAATGGAACGAATTATTATTAAAGATAAGAGAAAAAAATGGGACAGAATGTAAGAGAGCAAGTAAATGATATATTTGCGTCATTAAAAAAAGGTGAAACGTTCTCGTCTGAAATGACAGAATTAATTAAAAAAGAATTAGAAAGAGTATCTAAGGAAGCAATAGAATATAATAAAAAGAAAAGAGAAGGTCAAAAATAATTTGGTCTTCTCTTCAAGAATTATAATGTTATCTCATTGCCCTTCTAATAATTCTTTTACCAACCGAGCCACTTGTTGATGAGCTTTGTGAATTTGGACTCTTTATTATCTTCTTTGGTTGGCTTTGCAATTTTTTTTTACCGCAA
>JALFMW010000101.1 GCA_022782605.1 Clostridium sp.
TTAATTTTAAAAATAATCTTTTATTAAAACTTATTAAATTATTAAATTAAATGGCAAATGTTGTAATGATTATGGGTGCAAGCGGTACTGGTAAAAGTAGTAGTATTAAGACCCTTAACCCTAAAGAAACTGTTGTTATTAATGTATTAAAGAAAAGACTACCATTTAAAGGAAGTAATTCTATTTATAATGCAGAGCATAAAAATCTATTTAATATAGATGATTATGCAACTATTGCTAAATATCTACAAGAGATTGATGCTAAAGCTCCTCATGTAAAGAATATTATCATTGATGATATGACTTATATTATGAGAAAAGAGTATTTTAAAACTGCTAAAATCACTGGATATAATAAGTTCGTGGACATGGCTGCACATTTTCAACAAATTATTAGTACAGCAGAAAATCTTAGAGCAGATTTAAATATTTTCTTTATTATGCATTGTGAAGAAATTAATTCTGATGGCACCATTGTTGGTTATAAACCAAGTACTGTAGGTAAACTCATTGATAGTTCATATAATCCTATTGAAGTAGTTCCTATTTTGTTATTTAGTAAAGTTAAATATGATGATAAAGGAGTAGCTCAGTTTGGTTTTTATACTCATAAATGTATGGAAGGTAATATTGAAATACCTGCAAAATCTCCTGAAGAAATGTTTGAAGAAGATTTTATACCAAATGATTTAGGATATGTAGTTAAGGCAATGAATGAATATTATGGGTAATACCATAAACTAAATTATATTTTTTTAAATAATTATTAATTAAAAACAATTAAAAAAAACAATTAAAAAACAATTAAAATGGAAAAGAAATTCACTTCTAGAGAAACAGCAATGCTGAAGAGAGTGTATCAAAATGTTGATGCAAATTATCAAAAAGTTAAAAAACTTACCTTTAAGAGAAATGAACTTCAAAAAGAAATTGATTCTCTTATGGAAGAAATCGAACTTACCGATGCTCCTGTAGTAAAGAAGTTTGGTTATTCTTCTGTAGATTTGGTAAAGAAAGTAATTAATCCTTTGTTTAATGAAGATGGTAGTCCAAAGTGTGATAAAGATGGACATCCAATTAAGCAAACTAAATATGTTTTAATTTATCCTGACACTATTATTCCTCCAGTAGTTGAGGAAGAAAGTGAAGAAGAAACTGAAGAAGAAGAGGAAATTAATGAAGAATCTACAGAAACTTCATCAACACTTTAATAGTTTAATCAAATGTTAAATAATAATAAAATAAACACTTTATTTATGGCAATTTCTAAAGGCAAAGTAGCAGATGGTCAATCTGTTGAAATTAAAAGATACAAAGGTTTTGGTACTTGCAAAGTATTGGCAGTAAATCCTAATAAGAAACAATTTACTGAACTTATGGGATATGAACCTAAAGAAGAACCAGTATATACAGGTACACGAGAAATTAACGGTAAAATGGTAAAAACAATTAAAATTGTTTTTATTATTCGTACTATTCCTGAAAACAGTAATGGTGTAGAAATTACCCAACAATTAGTATTTAATCTTACTGATAGTCCCGTAATTGGTAGTCAAAAGGGTAGTTGGCAAGTAATTGATGAATATGGTAGAAGTGCTTGGGGTAAACCTGATGTAGTTAAAGCTAAAGGTAAGATTGTATATGATAGTGGTTATGTTGCAAATGTAACTTCTAATTATCGTCCAGCTAGAATTGGTGAAGTAGCTCTTACTGAGTTTATTAAGACTTATCTTAGAATTGAAGACCCTACTACTTACAATTCTAATACTAATTCTTATGTAATGAAGCCAGTAGATGAGCTTAGTGATTGTGAATGTAGACTTGATGAAATTGGTAAATATTTTGATGGTAATATTCAAGAAATCAAGGATGCTATTGAACTTCAACCAAATAATGTTGTTAGACTTTTGTTTGGTGTAAATACCTATACTGACAATACAGGTAATCCTAGAGATGCTCAATGGATTTATACAGGTAAAATTGGTAAATCTACTAAATCTGAGTCTGCAATTATTTCTCAATTTGAAGAAGATAAAGAAAGAGGAAGTTATGCAAATGTAACTACTTCTTATAAAGAACTTAGTGCAGACACTATAGAACCTACAGATTTTAATTCAACTGATGTAGATACTGAAGCACCAACTCCTTGGTAATTTAAACTATGATTAGCTCTGGAAATCCTAGTATCAGCAGAGAGGATATTATGTCCATTGTAAGTGAAGTTGATATAATAGGATACTATCTAAACATTAGAAATATACCGTGTACAATTCAATCACCTCTTCGTAATGATAATCGTCCATCCTTCTACCTTTACTCTCCTGATGGCTCTAATGTCAATTTTATAGATATGGCTACAGGAGATAAAGGTAATACTATTACTTTATTATGTAAACTATGGCATTGTAATAGATATAGAGTCTATAAAAAAATTAAAGACGATATTATTAGATTTAAACATAATACTGGTATAAGTATAAGACAAAAGAAAGAAATTAGAGTATCGAAGACAGGTGATATTGTACTAAATTCAAAGATAAGAGATTGGGAATATTATGATATTATATATTGGAATAGTTATGGTGTTCCTATTAAATGGTTAAAATATTATAATGTATATCCTATTAGTCATAAAATAATAACTAAGAATGGTGTAACTTCTGTTTTCAGAGCTGATAAATACGCATATGTTTTTATTGAAAAAAAGGAAGGTAGAATATCTCAAAAATTCTACCAACCTTTTAATAAAAACGGTTATAAATGGCAATCAGGAATGGATAGATCTGTAATTAGTCTTTGGTCTAAATTACCAGAAAGAGGAGATAAGGTAGTTATATGTTCTTCATTAAAAGATAGTCTATGCTTTATGTGTAATATGCGAATACCTTGTATATGTCCTCAAGGAGAAGGCTATCCTATTTCTGATACTGCTATGAAAGAGCTAAAAAGAAGATTTAATCATATATATGTATTGTATGATAATGATTCTCCCGGTAAAAAAGATGCTAAAATTATATGTGATAAGCATAATTTAATCAATATAGAGATACCACAATTTGATGGTGGAAAAGATACTAGTGATTATTATAAAGTTTTTGGTAAACAAAAATTTAAAGAAACTTTCCACCAGCTAATAATAGATGCTACAGCAGACTTCTATAGTGATTTACCTTTTTAAATTTATTTAAATTTACTTTAAATTTAAAAGAAAAAATTAATTCTAATTTTATAATTATTAAAACAAAAAAAAAAACAATTTATTAATATGGAAGCAAGAACAATTTGGATATTAGACAGAGCAACAAATACACATGTTAAAATTATTACTGATGCTACAACTTTCGGAGAATTGAAACAAGCAGCTAAGGCAGCTGGAGTTCATTATGAAGGTAAAGATTGGTTGGAAAGAATTTCTCAACAATCTCCTCTTTCTGATGAAAGTATTCTTCCTACTAATCTTCCTTGGCAAGGTAAAGTAACTAATGATTTGGTATTTGTGCTTACTGATACTAATAAGAAAATCAAGAGTGGTCTTGGTAGAAATGAAATTTTAGAAAAAGTTAGAGATCTTGGACTTCAACAAGAACTTAAACTTAAATATGGAAAACCATATACTAATATAAATAATGATACTCTTTTGAAAGAAGTTGAAGAAGCAGAGGAAGCACTTAATACAGATGATTTGTTTAATGATTGTGATGTATGTCATGAAAAGGAAAACAAGTATAATTCTGTAATTAAAGTTATTGCTGCTTTGCTTGCAGGACTTCCTAAAGAAGTGGTTAAGGATATTGAAAGCTACTATGCTGATTTAGTTAAGGATAATGCAATGCATGTAGTTAAAAGTATTAACTTTTCGAAAGAAGATTTTGAAAACTTTTTGGATTTTTAATTGTTTAGTAAAATTTAATTTGTAAATTATCGTAGTTTAAGGGATGGAAGTAATATTTTCATCCCTTATTTTTTTATTATGGAATTACCTGAAAAAATTTCAAAGATATATGACCTGTTTAAAAACTATTATACTGAGGAAAGAGTTGATATTACATTTTTAGATCCTTATGCTTATATTATAGTTCATTGGCCTTCAGTAACTGTAAAGAATGAAAACGATGACAGTATAGAAATATATGATTTATTTGGTAAAATCTGTGTAAATACTGAAGGTAGAGTTATAAATAGACCTTTGTTTTTAAGATCTACTTATACTGAAAATCAATTTGTAGCAGGTTATATTCATTCTCATATAAGAAGATTAGGTAGTATAAATGATACAGTTTCTTGGGCAGGTTGTTGCTTAGGTAGAGGTCCTATATTAGGAACTATAGGAGAGTTAGAGAGGTTAATACAAGACGAAGAAAGATTACTTAATTTGTGGGTATTATTTATATGGGAATTAGATAAATATGTACATGTAGAATCTTTAGATGGAGGTCCTTATATAAGATTAACAGAAGTCTTAAATCCTCGTGCAAATACTTTCATTAAAAGTATTAGTGGAATACCACCTTCTAATGGTTTAGGCATACCTTATAAATATACAGAAGGATTACATAATATTACTAGTGAAGAATTTCATTCTAAATTAAATAAATGTATTAAAAACTTTATGAAGTATCTACTTCATAGTAATATATTAAAATTTAGTTATAATCAAGGTTATATTATAGGAATGTCTGTTACAGAATATGTATATGCTGTAAGTAATGCTTTTATCACATGGAGTAATGATGTATATAAAGCATTTACAACTAAGAAAGACAAAACTATTTTTAAAGGTCTTACAAAATGGTTATCTCAAGAAGTAAAATTTAAAGAAGGCTATTTTGTAATAGAAGCTGATGGTGTATCCCGTGATGTAAAAACTTTACATGATAATATAGGTAAAGAAATTATTACTTTTAAAGGAAATAAAATAAAATTAAGAGTACAAGATGATAATAAAGATATAGTACCTAAAGTATATAATATTTTAAATTATAAAGTACTTTCTTATATAGCGTATTTTGTTTTAGATTATCTAAATATTAATTATAATCCAATTAAAAATATAACAAATGGAAATAAATAATCTACAAAAGACTAAAGAATTATTACCTTTAGTTAAAATAGATACAAAATTTAAACTTACTGTAACTAAAAATCTCGAAAAGAAGATTAGGTATCTATGCAGTAAATTACCTAATAATGAATATTCAGGTACATTATTTTATCAAGTTAAAGGTTCATTTGAAAATAAAAATCTTCATATAATTTGTAAAGACTTTTATTTACAAGATGTTGGAGAAGCTACATTTACAGAGTTTCAAAATGATAATACTTTAACTGAATATATTATTGAAAATAATTTATTTGAATGTTATCACGGATTGATGCATTCTCACCAAGGATTTAAAGCTTATTTCAGTGGTACTGATATTAATACTTTAAGAGAAGAAGGAAATGATACTAATCATTTTGTAAGTCTTATTATTAATAACGAAGGAGAGTATTGTGCTGCTGTAACAAGAAAAGTCACTAATAAATATAACTTAAATATTACTGGAAATGTAACTTCTTCCTATAATTCTTGGGATAATGTACCTAAAGAGAAAGTAAGTAAAGTAAAGAGGAAGAAGGAGGAGGAGAAAAGTTTTATTGAATATTATATGCTTCAAATCAATAAAGAAGAATCTCCTTATATTCCTGATAGTCTTGAAGTTCGATTGAATGAACTTGTTAATAAGAAAAATAATAGAAACAGTAGACTTAGTTATTGGGGTAATTATAATAGTAATTATAATAATAAAGGTTTTAATAATAATTGGATAAAAAATACCGGTAATAGCATCTCTAATAGTTCTCAATTAAGTTTATTTAGTAATGATGATAATTATGAAAATAAATATGCTTTTATTAATGAATTATCAGAAGAAGCTAAAGAATATGGTATTACTCCAAAACTGCTTAAAAATCAAGTTACCCAATTAATTACTTGTAATTTATTTGGTCATTATAATAGTAATATAGAACTCGATAAATGGGCTATTAATATGGTAGAAGTATATGATAAAAGATTTAAAGATATTAAATCTTTTGAGAGTTATGCTTATGCTATTATTGAATTCCTTGAAGATGATTTAATATCTATTACTTCAAAATTTCCCGGTAAGGATTTAGAGATACAAAGTGTTTGGAGAACCGAACTTATTAAAGAATTAAGTAAATACAAAACTAATAAATATATTGAAAAATATATAGAAGCACTAGAAATATGGTAGAAACTATAGCAGACGAAATAATGAGGGAGTTTAATATTGATACTCCTGTAGCTACAATAGTACAATCAGTAGCTAATAATACTATTCAAACAACTATTAATTCCTCTCCTTCTTCCTCCACCGATTCTTCTACTACAGATGTTGAAGCAGAAGAAGTTGATCCTACTATGCTTGTAGAAGCCATAGAAGAACATTTAGAGGAAGTAGATACTAAAAAAGAAGATACTCCTAATATTCATAGTTCCGTTGATTGTTTATTTGCTCCTAATCCTCCTATTTATATAAATGACAGAACTATAAGATTTAGTGGGGCAGAATGGTTTAATGCTGTTAAATCTCAAGATGTTATATTAGCAGGTTTAGGAGGTATTGGTTCAGGAATAGCATATTTATTATCAAGAATGGATATTAATCAATTATTCATGTATGATGATGATGTTGTTGAAATGCAAAATCTTGCTGGACAAATGTATTCAAAAGAATATATAGGTAGGAAGAAAACTAGTTCTATGGGAATGCTTTGTGAGTCATTTAGTGACTTCCATAAAGCATTTGCAATAGATCAAAAGTTTACAAAAGATACTCAAGGTCGTAATATAATGATCTGTGGTTTTGATAATATGCAAGCAAGAAAAGATTTCTTTACTTCTTGGAAAAGAGTTGTAGATAAGTCCCCAAAACCTGAAGAATGTTTATTAATTGATGGTAGATTATCAATGGAATCTTTTCAAGTATTTACATTAACAGGTAATAATACTGCAAATATTAAAAAATATCAAGACAAATATTTATTTAGCGATAATGAAGCAGATACTACTATTTGTAGTATGAAACAAACAGCATATTGTGCTAATATGATTAGCAGTGTTATAGTAAATATATTTACTAATTTTGTAGCGAATTTAATTAAAAAATCAATACCTAGAGAAGTACCATTTAAAGTTTTTTATGATGCTGAAACTATGTATTTTAAAATTGAGAATTAATGGCACGTCCTTATGTAGATTATGTATATCCAAATATTTGTAATAATGACTATTTTAATATAGATTTTGCAGATATAACACGAATTACCAATACTAATAAACCTTTAGCTGTAGGTAGAGATGTATTTTTAAATACTTATGATACATACTATAAATATGAAGCAACTGTTAATAGAGGAAACACTATTAAACCAACAGATACTGTAGTTGAAGTTCCTTTAGCATTTTTAGCTTCTATTATGTATAATTATATTAGGAGCATTAATTCTTCTGAGGACAGTATATATACTTTTCCTCTTCATTTAGTTACTAATTATTTTAATACTAATTATAGTTATGTACCTGTTTGTAAAGAAGTCAAAACAAATGCAGCAGCTTTAAAGTATTTGTTTATTGATAGTCGTTTTGAAATACTTAATAAGCTAAGATATTCAGATTCAATATTTTATGGCACTAAGGGATTGCTATTAAATAATAGTAGAGTACCTGTATTTATGACTACTTTGAAATTGAGGTTTTTAGATACGCTGACAGCAACAAGTAGAGAAGATAGGTTAAAGTTCTTTAAGTGGAATCTTGAAAATGTAAATGTTTATTTTGATCCTGAAGTATTTACATTATCCCATCCTTTATATAAGAATTTACGAACTGTTTTTATCGAAAATTTATATAAATTTAATTTAAATCATTTATTCTTTTCTTATGATGTAGGTAAATGTATTAAATGTCCTTATGAGAATTTATTGTCAGAGATCAACCCTAGAGATTTATTTAAAGTTTCAGTATGTAATATTGAAAAGAAGTTCTTTAGCAAAGTAAATAAACCTGATGCGACTTTTAGTAATACCGATGCTAATAAGTTTTTAGAGGATAATATTGATAAAGTAATTACATATGAGCTTTAAAAGTTATTTTAAAGATTGGGTTAATGTTATTGATAAAGTTGAACTTAATAAAGTTGTAAGTTCAATTAATGAATGTTATAAAAATAAAGAATGTACTCCTGAATATAAAGATATATTTAAAGTATTTACTATAACTCCTTATTACAATTTATCTCAAGTATGGTTATTTCAAGATCCTTATCCACAAAAAGGAGTTGCTACCGGAATAGCTATAGGTAATCATAAAAATACAACAGTATTATCTCCATCATTAGAAGTAATAAAAGAATCTGCAATTAATTTTGAGATTCCACATAATTGTATTAATTTTGACAATTCATTAGAGGATTGGTGTAAACAAGGTATATTATTATTAAATTCTGCATTAACGACTGAGGTTAATAAAATAGGAAGTCATATGAATATATGGTATCCTTTTATAAAATCTTTGATAAAGAATTTAAGCAATAACAATACTTGTTTAATTTTTGTATTGTGGGGAAGTTCAGCAAAGATGTTTGAACCTTATATTGATAAAAGATTTCATAGGGTTATTAAAGTCAATCATCCGTCTTGGTATGCTCGTACTAATTCAATTCTTCCCCATTCTCTTTTTTACACCCTCTCCTCATTGAATGAACGCTTTTATGGTAATAAAATTAATTGGTATAAAGAATATTAATATGAAGTATCAAACAGTTAAAACAAAAGAAAGAGTAGTTATTGGTGATACTCTTAAAATAGTAAGAGTCTCTGAAGATGAGTTTACTAAAACAGTATCAACTAAAACAATTGATGTAACAAAAGAGTCTATTCCTTATCTTATTAAGGAAGGATATATTGAGGAAGTAGAGGAAGAGAAGAAGGATAGTTATGAGAAATTGGGTAACTATTTAGTTAAACTTAGAGAAGAATGTAAGGATATTGACTTTATTTCTTTCTCAAGAATGTTACAAATTTTTCATGATATTAATCCCGGAGTCATTATCAGTTTAGTTCTTAGATTAATTTCAAAAGATCTATATAATGATACTCCAGTAGTAACTGAAAATGGTACATATTTTTGTGTACAAAGATCTAGTGGTAAAATAATTCCTGTTGTATTATCACCAGATGATGAAAGATTAGCTATTCTTACACCTTTTAAGACTATGGAAGATGCAATGAAGGCTAAAGAAGTAGTTCAAAAATATATTGATGCAATGCATGAATAAAAAGATTAAAGGGGCTAGAGAAACTACTTATAATAATATAAAGTTTCGTAGTAAACTTGAAGCTTCTTTATTTAAATATCTTGATATAGAAGGGTATAAACCTAAATATGAGCCTATTAAGTTTATTATTTGGGAAGGTTTTAAACCTACTATACCTTTCTATGTTAAAGATAATAAAACTAAAAGATTAAAGTTAGACAATAAAAAAGTTATAGACATAACTTATACTCCTGATATATTATTTTTTTATAATGACTATATAATCATAATAGAAGTTAAACCTTTTGCTAATGATGTCTATCCTTATAAAAGAAAATTATTTAGACTGTTATTGGAAGATTATACTTATAAAGAAAATAATAAAGAGTATAAACCTATATTTTTACAAGTAGGTACTAAAAAGAATTTAGTTGAATTTTTAACTATATTAAATAATGAGTATAACAAAGAGTCTTAAAGATATTAGTTGGTTAGTAGATGAGCCTACATATAGAGCAGATGAAGCTCTTTCTTATAGTACACTCAGTACTTATGAAAGAGAGGGTAAATTTGAAAAATTACCCACTTTATTTGAACATAAGGAAAGTCCTTCTTTATTGTGGGGTTCTTGTTTAGATACTTTACTAACTGATGGAGAAGAAGCTTATAATGAACAATTCTTTGTAGCAGAATTTCCTCCATGTAGTAGTTCTATTATAAATATTGTAAAATCTTTATTTAATTTATATAAAGACACTTATAATTCTTTATTTGATATTCCCACAAGTTCAATTATAAATGAAACCGAAGTAGCTAAATACCAATTAAATTGGAAAGGGGAAACTAGAGCGAAGAAGGTTAGGGAAGAGGGGGAAGATTACTATAGACTACTATATCTTGCTGGTGATAAACAAATTATTTCAACTAAAATAAATAATGATGTGAGAGTAGCGGCAGATGCTTTACGTAGTTCCTCCGCAACCTCTCTTTTTTTTACTCCTGTTTCTCCCTTTGACGGTAATATTGAAATACTTTATCAACTTAAATTTAAAGGTGAACATGAAGGTGTTCCTTATAGATGTATGCTTGATGCTTGTGTTGTTAATCACGATGAAAAGTGGATATTACCTGTAGACTTAAAGAGTTCAAGTAAACGAGAATATAATTTCTTTAAATCATTTATTGAATGGGGATATTTTTGGCAAGGTAAATTATATACAGATTTACTTAGACAAAATATCTTAAAAGATGATTATTTTAAAGATTTTACTATAAAACCTTATATATTTGTAGTAGTAAACAATTCAGGAGATAATCCTATACCTTTAGCTTGGGAGTTTAAGGAAAGTGTAAATACTGATGATTTTATTTGTGGTAAAAATAAACAATTTGTATTTAGAAGTCCTTATACTATAGGTAAAGAACTTTGGGAATATCTTCATTCTCATCCCTCTACTCCTAAAGGTATCAATATTGATAAACCTAATGATTTAATTGAATGGTTAAATACAATATAATATGATTATTAAAAGAAACAAATCCAAAGAAGAATTTTCAACAGAAAAAATTGAAAAAGCCCTACTTTCAGCTTTTATATCTTGTGGTTATCCTAATAATAAATACACTAAACGAAGATGTAGAAAGTTTGCAAAGTCGATTCTACCACAACAAGTTGAGACAGTAGAAGATGTTCAAGATAAAATAGAAGATCTTTTAATGTCTGAACATTTTTATGATGTAGCTAAAGCATATATTATTTATAGAGAGAAACACAATAAACTTAGAGAATTTACTGATAATAAATTAAATTTTATTAACAAATATAAAAACTCTAATAACACTGCTAATGCAACTGTTGATGATAATTCTAATGTAAATGGTAAAAATATAGGTATTCTTAATTCTGAGATACATAAAGAAGATAATATTCAAGTATCAAGAAGAATGGTAGTAGAGAAATTAAGAGAATTATACCCTAATTTTGATGCTAAACAATATATAAGAGACCTAGAACATCATATTATTTATAAGCACGATGAATCCTCCTTTGCAGGCGCAATTAGCCCGTATTGTGTCAGTTCAACTATGTACCCATTCTTAATAAATGGTTTAAAAAATATTGGAGGATTAAGTGCTTCCCCTAAAAATCTTGACAGTTTTTGTGGAATGTATATTAACTATATATTTGCAGTTTCTGCTATGTTTGCTGGTGCTGTAGCTACTCCAGAAGTGCTTCTTTATTTTACATATTTTTGTAAGAAGGAGTGGGGGAATGACTTTTATCTTAAAGCTGATAATATAATTACCACTAATGGAGGAAGAGAAAAGACAATAAGAAGTCAAATACATCAATATTGGCAACAAATTGTATACTCAATTAACCAACCATCAGCTGCTAGAGGACTACAAAGTGCATTTGTAAATTTTGCATATTTCGACAAAGAATTTTTTAAAGGAATGTTTGGCGGTTTCTATTTTCCAGATGGAACTAGACCTGATTGGGAATCTTTAAATTGGATACAAAAAGAATTTATGCAATGGTTTAATGCCGAGAGATTAAAATGTATGCTAACTTTTCCAGTAGAATCATTTGCTTTAATATATAAAGATAATGAATTTAAAGATGAAGAAAGTGCTAAATTTGTAGCAGAAGAATATGCAAGAGGACATTCATTTTTTACTTATATAAGTGATACTGTAGATAGTCTTAGTTCATGTTGTCGCCTAAAGAATAAAATTAAAACCAAAGAATTTAATTTTACCAATGGTAATATGGGAATTCAAACAGGCTCAAAATCTGTCATTACTCTTAATCTTAATAGGATTATTCAAGATTGGTGGAATACTAAAGAAATTAAAGAATATAATGTTGATATAACTGAAGAAATCTCTAAAACAGAAGTTATAGTAGATTGTTATAGAATTGGAGATAAAATAAAAAGTATAAAATCTTTAAAAGAATATCTTACATCTATATTAGAAAGAGTTTATAA
>JALFMW010000161.1 GCA_022782605.1 Clostridium sp.
ATGTGGGGATGACACGTGCAGAAGAAAGATTAACTTTAAGTTCACCAATTAATAAATATGGTAAAAAGGCATTTAAATCAAGATTTCTAGATGATATAAAAAATCCAACAAAGAAAGAAATGAATAGTATACAAATTGGAGATAAATTAAATCACAAAACTTTTGGAAGTGGTAGAATAGTAGGAAAAGATGGAGATATGGTACAAGTTAAGTTTAAAAATATTGAGAAAACTTTAGATTATAAATTATGTATTAGAAATAATATTATAGAAAAGATTTAAAAAGTATGAATCCTTATAATTAAAAAAATTCTGAAAATTATTATTGACAAAGCCAATATATATAACTACAATTGTATTAACAATTTAAAAAGGAAATTCTAAGAAAAAGAAAGTAGCCTAAATGGAGTTTCAGCGAGTTAGGATTTGGTGTGAGCCTAATAATTAAGTTTAGTGTGAAGAGAGCTTTGGAGAATATTATCAGAAATAAAGTATGATAATAGGTAACCCGCCTTAAGGGGTTGAGAGGATAGGCAGATAATTGTCTATCAACAAGAGTGGTAACGCGGTTAATTCGTCTCTTAGTCATTTGACTAAGAGACTTTTTAATTTATTAGCAAAATAAATGACGTAAGTATTTATCATAAAACAATTGTAGTTTAAAAAATAAAAAAGGGGGATATTTAGAATGAAAGGTTTAAAAAAATTATTAGGCTTAACTTTAGCAGCTATGATGACAATGTCATTAGTAGGATGTTCATCAAGTGGAGATAACGGGGAATCAGGTGAGGCAGCAGATAAACTACAACAAATAAAAGATTCGGGAGTATTAAAAGTAGGAACAAGTGCGGAGTATTCTCCATATGAGTTCCATAAAGTAGTTGATGGAGAAGATAAAATAGTCGGATTTGATGACTTTATAGTTCAAGAAATAGCAAAAGATATGGGTGTAAAAGTTGAATATACAGATATGGACTTTGATGGATTATTAGGAGCATTACAAGCTGATAAAGTAGATATAGTTTTAGCAGGAATGACTCCAAATGAAGAAAGAAAGAAAAGTGTAGACTTTTCTGAAATATACTATACAAATAGCAATGTATGTATAGTTGCAAAAGGTAAAGAAGATTCAATAAAATCTTCAGATGATTTGAAAAAATTAAAAGTTGGAGTTCAAAAAGGAACAACTCAAGCAGATTATGTTACTGGTGATTTAGGAATAACTAATGCAACTCAATTAAAGAAAATACCTGATTTAATGTTAGAACTTCAAAATGGAAAAATAGATGTTATAGTAACAGGTAAAGCAGTGGCTCAAATAAATGTAAAAAATTACAAAAATGTTGCTATAGTTAATACAACTGTAGGCGATGAAGTTGCAGAAACTGCAGCAGCTGCTATAAAAAAATCAGATGATAAAGTTGATAATACTGCTTTCTTAAAATCAGTAAATGATACAATAGCTACACTAGAAAAAGAAGGTAAAATAGATGAATTTATGCAAGAAGCTTTAAAATTAACAGAATAATAGACATTAAATAGGAGATGGATATATGGATTTTAGTAAATTAAGTGGATACTATGGATTAATATTTGAAGGTGCTAAATATACCATATTAGTGTCAATGGTATCGTTAGTTATAGGATTTATTCTTGGTTTATTAATTTGTTTAATGAAAATGTCTAAAGTTAAAATATTAAAATTAATATCAAGTGCATACGTTCAAATCCTTAGAGGTACACCCTTATTTGTTCAAGTATATATTATTTATTACGGATTTCCGCAATTAGGTTTTGATTTCCCTGATATTGGGCCAATATCAAGTAAATTTATAGCAGGTGCATTTGCACTATCAATAAATTCAAGTGCATATGTGGCTGAAATATTTAGATCAGGAATACAATCAGTGGATAAAGGTCAAATGGAAGCAAGTAGATCACTAGGTCTTGGATATAAAGATACTATGAGATTTGTAATAGTTCCTCAAGCTGTAAAAAATGTGCTACCAGCATTAGCCAATGAATTTATAACTTTAGTAAAAGAATCATCAGTACTTTCTGTTATAGGAACTCAAGAGTTAATGTTTAAGGCAGGCATAGTAGTAACAGCGATTTATAGCCCAATGGAGCCATATTTGGTAGCAGCAGCCACATATCTTGTAATAACTAGTATATTATCTAAATTAGTAGGTATGTTAGAGAAAAAATTAGCTCAGTCAAATTAGAATAATTTAAGGGAAAGTGATAATATGATAAAACTAAAAAATTTGCATAAATCATTTGGAGATTTACATGTACTTAAAGGCATAGATTTACAAATTGATAAAGGTGAGATAGTTGCTATAGTTGGTCCAAGTGGTTCTGGTAAAAGTACAGTGCTTAGATGTATGAATTTATTGGAAGAGCCAACAGAAGGAGAAGTAATATTTGAAGGAAAAGATATAACAGGTAGTAAAGTTAATATTGATGAAGTAAGACAAAATATAGGAATGGTATTCCAAAACTTTAATCTATTTCCTCATATGACTGTTTTAGATAATATAACTTTAGCACCTATAAAAATAAAAAAATTAAGTAAAGAAGAAGCTAACAAAAAAGCTGAAATACTATTAGATAGAGTAGGACTTTTAGATAAAAAAGATGCATATCCAGCTCAATTGTCAGGTGGACAAAAACAAAGAATTGCCATAGCTAGAGCACTAGCAATGGAACCTGATATGATGTTATTTGATGAACCAACATCAGCTCTCGATCCAGAAATGGTAAAAGAAGTTCTTGATGTTATAAAAGAATTAGCTGATGAAGGGATGACAATGGCCATAGTAACTCATGAAATGGGATTTGCAAAGGAAGTAGCTGACAGAGTTATCTTTGTTGATGATGGAAAAATTATAGAAGATAATACTCCAGAGAATGTATTTAATAATCCTACAAATGAAAGAACAAAAGAATTTTTAGCAAAAGTTTTATAAAAAATAAGAACCTAACGAAAAGTTAGGTTCTTATTTTGATTAGAAAGTATTATATATTATTGTAATGAAATTGGATAATACTAATTTTTATAATTAAATAATCTTAATAATAGATTCCTTTTTCAAAGAAATCTTTTATCTCATCAAGATTATTAGTTTTACCTAATGCTAACATTAATTTAATTCTACACTTATGTCCATTTAAGTCACCAGCGAAGATACATCCAATATTTTTTAAATCTCTTCCTGATCCTAAGTAACCATAAGAGTCATGGACTCTACCAGTTGAACATCTAGAAGTTATAACAACTGCAACTCCATTTTCTCTAGCATATTTAACTCCCTCGTACATTTGAGGAGGAATGTTTCCTCTTCCCATTGCTTCTATGACAATACCCTTATATCCCATATCAACAGCATGATTTATAAATGTATCGTCCATTCCTATTCCTGATTTAAATAAAGCTACTTTATTTTCAACCTGATCAGTATCTATAAAAGTTCTATGAGCTACATTCTTATATAATAAAAGTTCATTATTATCAACTATTCCTAAAGAGCCTTTAGCAGGTGATTGGAAAGTATTTAAAGCCATAGTATCAGTTTTAGTTGCTTCTGATGCCAATAATACTTCATTATTTAAGACAACAAGAACACCCTTGTTTTTGGCATTATCTGATATGGCAACACAAACAGCAGACGATAGATTGTTTGAACCATCGTAGCCAAGTTCAGAACTACTTCTCATAGCGCCAGTAACTACAACTGGTTTTTCGTGATTTATTACTAAATCTAAGAAGTAAGCACTTTCCTCTAAACTATCTGTACCGTGAGTTATTACAACACCACAAATATCTTCCCTATTTAATAATTCTAAAACATTGTCTTTTAGATGAAGTAATTTTTCAGGTGTCATATGAGGTCCTGGAATTTCATCAAAATCCTTTATTTCAAATTCAGCAACATCCTTAACATTTGTTGCCATAGACATTATTTGTTCTCCAGATAAAGTTGGAACATTTGCTCCAATTTCTTTATCAATTGTCATAGAGATAGTTCCACCAGTAAATAGGATACCTACCTTTTTTTTAGTAGACATAATATTACCTCCTTTAATTTAAATATTAACTCAATTATACCAAAAATATAAAATAAAGATTATCATTTTTGATAAATTAGATATTTTAAATTTAAACACAAAAAAAGAGCCGGGGAAGCTCTTTTTTTGTTCTGATAAATTAAATCTAATTCGTCTTAGACATAATATATATCTATTCATAAAAAGGGGTATTGAATAGAAACTTTAATTGGGTTATCAAGGGGATAACTACATTTATATAATAACAATATTCGACAAAAAATGCAACACAATTTTACAAATTATCATAAAAAAAATAAAAATTATATTTTAATAAAATTATGTTAATATAATTAATATGTATGTATAAAACTTTATAGTATAACTTTAAAAAATAAGTATAAAAATGGTATAATAAGAAGGTTAATATGGAAGCTTATATGTTACATAGCGAGTAAATTATATAATTTCAATGATAATAATTATAACTTTTAATAAATTTAGTATTTATAATTATAAAAAATAATATAGGACGGTGTAGTAAATGGAAATTTATTTAGATAATAGTGCCACAACAAAACCTTATGCTGAAGTAGTAGAAGAGATGGTTAAGGCCCTTACTACAGAATACGGAAATCCTTCTTCACTACATAAAAAAGGTATAGAAGTTGATAGAAAAATTAAGGAAATAAGACAAAATATAGCAAGGACTTTAGGTGTAAAAGATAAAGAAATATTTTTTACATCAGGAGGTACAGAATCTAATAATACTATAATTAGAGGTGTTGCTTATAATTTTAGAAAAACAAAAAATCATATAATATCTACAACTATAGAACATCCTTCAGTATTAAGTACACTTAATGATTTAGAAAAAGAAGGATTTGAAATAACATTATTAGATGTTGATAAAAGTGGAAAAATAAATGTGGAAGATTTAAAAAGAGCAATAAAACCTTCTACAATTTTAATTTCTGTAATGCATGTTAATAATGAACTTGGAAGTATTCAACCTGTTGAAGAAATAGGAAAGTATCTTAAAACTTTAGAACAAAAAATATACTTCCATGTGGATTGCGTTCAATCATACACAAAAATCAAATTTAGACCAACTAGATATAATATTGATTTTATGACAGTGAGTGGTCATAAGTTTCATGGACCAAAGGGAATAGGATTTATGTATGTTAAAGAAAATAGCAAATTAAAACCTATAATAACTGGTGGAGGACAAGAATCATCAGTAAGATCAGGAACAGAAAATGTACCAGGGATTTACGGACTTGGAAAAGCAGTAGAAATAATGAATAAAAATTTAGATGAGAAAATAGAAAAAATTCAAAGTCTAAAAGTATTACTAAGAGAAGAAATATTAAATAATATAGATGGTGTAAAAGTAAATTCACCAGAAGACGGAGTTTGTCACATATTAAATGTTTCTTTTGAAAACATAAGAGGAGAAGTTTTATTACATTTCTTAGAACAAAAAAATATTTATGTATCTACAGGATCAGCATGTTCTTCTAAAAAGAAAGGAAGTCATGTGCTTAACGCTATAAATCTATCGCCAAACGAAATAGAAGGTGCAGTTAGATTTAGTTTATCTGATTTTAATACAGAAGAAGAAATTTTAGAAACTGTAAAAGTTTTAAAAGATTCAATAAATGACTTAAGAATGATAATAAAAAGACGATAATAAGAGGTGAAATATGTATAATTCAATTATAGTTAAATATGGAGAAATAGGAATAAAAGGAAAGAATAGATATATATTCGAAAATAAATTAATAAAAAACATAAAAAATATGTTAAAGCCAATTGATAAATTTAACGTATACAAAGAGTATGGAAGAGTATACGTTGATTTAGGTGACTATGAATACGATGAAGTATGCGAAGAAGTTAAAAAAGTATTTGGAGTAGTAGGTGTATGTCCAGCTGTTAAAGTACTTAGAAATAATGAAGAAGATGTGGAAGCAGCATATCAAAAACTAAAAGAAACTGCTTTATTAGTATTAGAAGAGAAAATAGAAAATGGAGCAAAAACATTCAAAGTTGAGTCAAGAAGAGGAGATAAATCATTTAGATTAACTTCTCAAGATATGAGTATAGATATAGGTGGATATTTACTATCTAATGTAGGAGATAAAATAAAGGTAGATATAAATAAACCAGAAGCTAAAATAAAATGTGAGCTTAGAGAAAACAATGTAGTGGTTTATAGTGATACAGTTCCAGGATACGGTGGACTTCCAATAGGTACTAATGGAAAAGCTATGTCATTATTATCAGGAGGAATAGATTCACCTGTTGCTACATGGATGGTTGCTAAAAGAGGTATGGAAGTAGAAGCAGTACATTTCCACACATATCCATTTACTAGTGAAAAATCACAAGAGAAAGTAAAAGATTTAGCTAGAATATTAGCTAAATATTGTGGTAAAGTAAGACTTCATAAAGTTAATATACTTGAAATACAAAAAGCAGTAGGACTAAACTGTAGAGATGAAGAAATGACTATAATCTCTAGAAGATTTATGATGAGAATAGCTCAAAAATTAGCTGAACAAAGAAATTGTGATGCATTAATAACAGGAGAAAGTATAGGACAAGTTGCATCTCAAACTATACAAGGTTTAACTTGTACAAATGCTTCTGTAAGTTTACCGGTATTTAGACCACTTATAGCTATGGATAAGACAGAAATAATAGAAATAGCTAAAAAAATAGATACATTTGAAACATCTATAATACCAGAAGAAGATTGTTGTTCAGTATTTGCACCTAAAAAGCCTGTAACTAAACCTAAGTTAGAGAGAATAGAAGATTCAGAAAAAGCTTTAGACGTAGATAAGTTAATACAAGATGCTATAGATAATATGGAAGTAGAAGTTATAGAATTTTAATTAAAAATTGATAATAAATAAGGTTTTAGATAATATTATATCTAAGACCTTTTTTTATTGTAAGTATTTTATAGTTATTAAACATATAAATAATTAATTTTTAAGAGGTGGTTATGACGATTAATATAATTTGTGTAGGATGTGGTGGTTTTTTAGGGGCTATATCTAGATATATAATATCAATATATACTTCAAAGCAATTTTTATTTAAAATACCCCTAGGAACTCTAATAGTAAATGTTTTAGGTGGATTTTTAATAGGTTTTATTATGGAATTAACTATAAAAAATAATTTTATATCACCTCAATTAAAATTATTTTT
>JALFMW010000198.1 GCA_022782605.1 Clostridium sp.
ACCCCTGCCAGTTATTTTAATATTATCTCCCACATCTTTTTTTATCTCTTGTTTAACTTCTGCAAATTTTCCCAAAGTCTTTAATTCATCTACATTTTTAACATTAATCCATCTCATAACAATACCCCTTAATATAGTTTCAATATATTATATTCTAGTATTGTTATGGTAATGATTTTTTGTACAAATATTCTCTAGTTAAAGGAAGAGTATTGTTAACTCCCTTAGTAAATACAATCTGATGAAGGTCTATAACGCCTGTATAAAAACAAGCTGCACAAGAATACAAATACATTCTCCACATTCTTACAAACTTTTCATCAAACATTTCTCTTACCTTATCCGTATTTTTTTCAAAATTCTCAGCCCATTTTATCAGTGTTTTATAATAATGCATTCTCAAACTTTCCACATCCACAGTATAAAATCTATAATCAGCTGACAAAGATATTATCTCTCTCAATGTAGGTATTACACCACCTGGGAATATATATTTTCTAATCCAAGCATCTCCTTCAGATTCATAAAGTCCACTTATATAATGAAGTACAAACACGCCTTCTTTTTTAAGAACTTTAGAAACACATTTCATAAATAAATCATAATTACTTCTTCCCACATGCTCTAACATTCCCACGCTAACTACTCTATCAAACAATAACCCTGATTTTTCAAGTTCCCTATAGTCCATTAGCTTCACTTGCAAATAATCTTGTAAATTTTCTTTTTCTATTTTTTCTTTAAATGCTTTATACTGTTCTTCACTTAAAGTGATTCCTAATCCTTTTATTTTATATAGTTTAGCAGCCTCTATAAGCAATGCTCCCCATCCACAACCTATATCAAGCAAAGTCATGCCTTCACTTAGATTTAGCTTCTTTAATAAATGGTGAATTTTATTAAGTTGAGCTTCACCAAGGGATTCATTTTCATTTTTAAAATAGGCACAAGAATAGCTAAGAGTATCATCTAGCCACAATTTATAAAAATCATTTCCTATATCATAATGATATGTCACTTCTTCTTTTTGTTTTTTTGTAGATGTTAAATTGGAAAATATCTTTGGAAGACCTCTAAAGTCTGTAGTAAACTTTTCTTTGTATTTTAATACAGTGTTGAGCATTAATAAAAAATCTCCCTCTACTTCCAAGTCACCATTCATATATGCTTCTCCAAATGCCAATGTGGTACTTTTAAGTATATCCTTCTTAGGTATAGGTTTTTTCAAAATAATCTTAAATAAAGGTTCATTTTCACCTACTTTAACCTCATCACCATCCCAAAATTTCACACAAAATGACTCATCCTTAAAAGTATGCAAAAAAGATTTTAAAAATATTTTATCTACATTCATTATTTTTCTCCGTATCCATTATTATGTAAATTTTATTAAATACTCCTATTATTTACACTTATTTGTAAAATATTCATTTAATTTACTTACCTTTATTCAAAACTTTCTTTTAAATCCATCTTTTCTATATCATCTTCATTTACATTATCAGTATTTGAACAAATTGACTTTTTAAAAATACATTGTCAATTATTCCATCTAATTTCATAATTTTATCCCATTAATATTTCTTTCTTCGTAACTCTTTCTACAAATTAGAAGGATTTAACTTTAAAAAATCTATCATAAATAATTTTACTTCCTTCCATAAGTAAACTAGCGCTAATTGCTAAAACAAAAGATATTAATAAATTGTTTAAATTAAATATTTCTGGTATGGAGAAAATATCTCTCATAAATGGCAACAAAGTCATACTAAACATTATTAAACAAAGTATAACTGCACCTAGTGCATACTTATTACTTGTAAATCCTAAGCTAAATATAGTTTCACTATTTGATCTTGATGCAAATGTTTGAATTATTCTAGATAAAGTAAGAGTTGCAAATGCCATTGCCGTACCAAGTTGTGGTGAAGTTTGCATTCCTATATATTGTGCTAATATGGTAACTAAACCTATTATAACACCTCTAACTATTACACTTCTAATAGTCCCCCCAGCTAAAATACTTTCCTCTGGATTTCTTGGTGGATTTTTCATAATATTTTTTTCTGGATTTTCAAATCCTAAAGCTATAGCTGGTAGTGAATCTGTTACCAAGTTAATAAATAAAAGCTGTATTGTAGTAAATGGATTTGCCCAATCTGCCATAACTGCAAATAATATGGCTATTATTCCACCTAAATTCCCTGAAAATAAATAAGTGATGGATTTTTTTATATTATTATAAACTGTTCTACCAACTTCTATGGCATTTACTATTGTGGCAAAATTATCATCTACTAATACCATGGCAGAAGCATCTTTTGCAACTTCTGTTCCACTGCCCATTCCTATACCTATATTGGCTTGTTTTAAAGCTGGAGAATCATTTACTCCATCCCCTGTCATAGCAGTTATTTTATTTTTTCTTTGCCATGCTTTTACAATTCTTATTTTATTTTCTGGAGAAACCCTAGCATAAACTGATATATGTTCTAGTTTTTCATCTAACTCTTCATCACTTAAATTATCTAGTTCCTCGCCTGTAAGTGCTAAATCATCTTCTTCCATAATTCCTATATCTTTTCCTATGGCAGCTGCTGTAGTCTTATGATCTCCAGTTATCATTATGGTTTTTATACCAGATTCTTTTGCTTCTTTTAGTGCTTCATAAACTTCTTGTCTAGGTGGATCAATCATTGCCATTAATCCAACTAAAATAAGTTCATTTTCATCATCTAAAGTTAATTTACAATCTTCATATTCCACATTTTTCATAGCAAAAGCCAACACTCTCAATGCTTTACTTGAAAAATATTCATTTATCCATTTATATTCATTTATTATTTCTTCACTTATATCTACTATTTCTCCATCTTTTAGGGCATACTTACATCTGCTAAATATTATATCTGGTGCACCTTTTGTAAACATCAACATTTTGTCATCTACTTTATTCACTGTTGACATAAGTTTTCTATCACTATCAAAAGGCAATTCATTTAATCTATTACATTTTTCTCTTATTAATTTATAATCTATATTTTGTTTATTTGCATAATTTATAAGGGCAACTTCTGTTGGGTCTCCTATTTCCACATTTTCATCTGTTATATGTGAATCATTGCATAATGTTGAAGCAAGGGTTAATGCAATTTCTTGCTTTGCAAAATCTGTTGCTGCCACTTCTTCATTCACATTAGTAGCTAAAACTTTTTCTTTTAAACCATACATATAAGTATCTACTACTGTCATTTTATTTTGAGTAAGTGTTCCTGTTTTATCTGTACATATTATACTAGTGCAACCTAAAGTTTCAACAGCAGGTAATTTTCTAACAATGGCTTGCTTAGCTGCCATATCCTTTGTGCCTTTTGCTAAAACTATGGTAACTATGGATGTTAAAGCTTCTGGTATGGCCGCTACTGCTATAGCTATAGCAAACATAAATGAGTCTGCTATATTTCCACCTCTAACTACTTGTATAATAAAAATAAGTGCTGATAAAATTACAATTCCTACACCAAGTTTTTTTCCAAACTCATCTAGTTTATTTTGTAGTGGTGTTGATTTATTTTCTGCATTTTCCAATAAATCAGCTATCTTACCTATCTCTGTTTTCATAGCACAAGCTGTAACTACATAAGTTGCTCTACCGTAAACTACCATGGAGCCACTAAATACCATATTTTTTTGATCACCTAAAGCACAGTCTTTTTCTATTACTTCTTCATCCTTCAAAACAGGCTCACTTTCCCCTGTCAACATACCTTCCACAACTTTTAAACTTTGAGATTCTATAATTCTACCATCTGCTGGTACATAATCTCCTGCTTCTAATAAAACTATATCACCTTCAACTATTTCTCTTGATAAAACAGTTATTTTTTGATTATTTCTAATAACTTTTGCACTTGGCACAGATAATTGTTTTAAACTATCTAGTGAACTTTCTGCTTTTTTAGTTTGAACCACGCCTAAAATTGAATTAAGTATTAATACAGCAAATATAATTACACATTCAGTTACTTCACCTAAAAATATTTGAACTAAAGCTGCCACTAAAAGTATTATTACTAGAGGATCTTTAAAACTCTCCAAAAATAATTTCCATGTTGGTGTTTTTTCCTTTTCTTTAAGTTCATTAAAACCATTTTCTTTTAGTCTTTTGTCAACTTCTTCTTGTGACAATCCATTGATGCTACTTTTAAAATATTTTATTGCATCATCACTTCTTTGTTTGTAAAACATATAATTTTCCTCCAATATTAATTTTTAATAAAAAAAGACCTTCAAAGTAGTATAAAACTACTTTGAAGGTCTTGCTAACAAGTTTAATCTCGCTAATCAACCGGGGGTTTACTCCGTTTTGACGATTGATTATCACATTTATTATGTGAAAGCTACTCCCCTTCAAGGGATTTTATTATTTCTTAAAATTATAAATAAATTTTTATTTTCATGCAAGTTTTTTTATAAATTTAACCTATTTTTAACAAAGCCATTAAAAATAAATTGATTATCATATTCGCGTCTAACGTTAAATATTGCACTATATTCTGTCAAATCATATATTACAGACCATTGAGTCATACTAGTTGTATCTTCTGTTTCTTCTTGACTAACTAGCTCCAAAAGTGACATGGCTTCATGTTTGTTCATTCTTGGAAGAGGTTTTAAATTTTTTGTTGTATCTTCTCTAAAGGATAAAACAGCTTCCAAAATTTTATATCTATCATATCCATGGCCCAAACCATTCATCCTGTTAGCTAAATAGAAATTTGTAACATAATTCTTCTTTAATACTGTCATGGCATTTTTACAATATTCCAACACAACTGAATTACCTTCAATATCAACCAATTGAAAATGAAAGTTTCCTTCTGGTAGAGAGGATTCCATATCATAATTTTGCAATAGTTCAAGTGCTTCCCCTACATTGGCTGCTTTATCTAAAACCATACGCATAGCAGATGTGGTAGTGATTTTTTCTTTACCAGTATTTTGACGTGTTGGTGCACCCTCTAATTTTAATACACATATGGCAAGACCTTTTTCATTCATTCCATCCATAATCAAATATGGAAATGCCATCGTCATAGAAAGATCAGTTTTGCCATCATCAAGGCTCCCTATTCCATATAAAGTTCTTTCTCCCTCTGTAATCCAACCTGTATCTACCATTCCCATAGATTCATATCCATCATTTGGTGATGTTTTCATCATTACAGCTGTCATATCCATTTTATAGTCAAAATTTCTACATAATATTATATGGTCATCAGGAGTTCTAGCCACAAAGGAGCTACACCCTGCATCTATATCTCCTCCTGTATTTTCACCCTTAAATTCTTTATTATTAAGAAGTTCATTTTCAACAAACTTTATCAATAAGTTTAAATCTGTCACATTTGATTTTAGCAATTTATTTAGTTTATAATCCGCTACATAATTCATAAAATAAAGCTTACCATCATCTAAGTTTGAAATTGATTTAACAGTTTCTATTTGTTTTTCATTGATTAACTTCTTATATGGATTTTCTTTCTCATTCATTTTAATTCCCCCTTATTTCATTTTATTATCCTTATACATTTTTTAATATCATATTATTAGAGTCTATTAAGTAAATTTATAATAATTAACTAAAATGAAAGAGGTGATATATAAAATGAATATCAAAGCTGGTAAACTTTCAGTCGTCTTACTTTTAATATTTTCATTTTCAATATCCTTATTGTTTACTGGATGTGTTGCTAATTTTAAAAAAGACAGTAAAAATGA
>JALFMW010000224.1 GCA_022782605.1 Clostridium sp.
TTTTCTTTATTTTCTAGCATTAATGAAGTCATTTGTTCTATTTTATTTTTTAAATCTTCATTCAATTGAGATATTTTATCTGCCTGTTGTGCAACTTTAATTAACAGATTTTTGTTCTCATCTTCTAATTGTTTTAACCTAAAATCAGTGTCTTGATTGACAATTATAACAGGATTTTCTCTTCTGTGTTGATCAAGAATTGCAACTGCAATATCATCAAGAAACTGTGTCCTATTTTGTTTAATAATATGCCCATTAAGTTCATCTTCGTAGCGTTTTATTTGTTTCCTTATCGCCTCATAAGATACATTATTCTCCTTTGCATAGTCTCTAATTGTTATCATCTAAGCCTCCTATACAGCTAGGTTGTTACAACCCTTGTACAACGTTGTATTTCAAAACACATGTATAATCGCCTTTTATTATCGCATAAATACACATATACAACTAGGTTGTTACAACCCTTGTACAACGTTGTATTTCAATATATATAGTTGATTCAACATGGTTGTGCAACGTTGCGCAACCGTTGCATATAGTGTTATTTTATATCATTTTTTATTGATTGTTCCACCACTTATAGACTGTCTTTTTATCCAGTCCTGTATCACGAATACAATCGGCTTTTTTTCCTTCTGGATGATCTGATCTCCATTTTTGGACTATTGATTGCTTCGTTGGAGCTCCATTTTTATTTATCCATGACCCATTGGGATGTTCAATATCACGAATTGCGTTCATTATTTTTATATGTTGTTCCTGTTTTCGGCCATTTCGTTTGTTTTTCTCGATTGGAATATCACTGCGATAAGCCATTTTTTCGACTGGATATGTAAACCACGCACTATCATAGCCTTCCAGTGCTGCCAAAACATCTTCTTTTGTAAATGGACTCTCATCCTTATTGAATCGTTCAATCAATCCAAAAGCATCTCGCTCCAGTTCTTCCAGTGAAATACCACATTTCATGGCCGTAACGGCCAAAACCCATACACACCAGTACCTGTGTCCAACCGAGTATTCCGTTTGAATGCGTTGCAACCAACGGTCATAGACTCTTCGATTGAATATCCATGTGTTTTTAGGTTTCTTCTCTATAATTCGTTCCTGATACCATTCTGGATACTTTTCTTTTGCCTGATCCAGTGTCAAATCGCTCTTATACGTAAATTCTTTGACTTGAAACTCATCTGGATAATAGCTATTCATGTACTCCATAGTCACTTTAGGACCTGTTTTAAACGCTCTAACACGCTCTCCTGTCTTGGTAATCGTACCAACCACTCTAAACCCCTGACAAACAGGCTCATATTGAATCTTGTCATGCAGTGTAGATATACTATCGTGCCATAAAAACCATGTCAGCTTTCTTTTATAGACTTCCAACTGCTCCAAAACATTCTCAAACAACGGAATCGGCTTCTCAAAAACATAATACAAATGAAGTCCAGTACCACTGGAAACAACATAGGTAGGCTTAGGAATACGATAATCTGTATTCTCAATCTGCCAGAAAAGCTCTTTGATACCTGAATAAGGACTCTTATCCGTGGAAATAAGACCATCTAGATCAAAAGTCAATGCATACAATTCACGAGCCATAGAACTATCTCTAGTCTTTCCTGCATAAGAAATAGGACTCATCAGACAGAAATTGTCACGAGAAACGACCTCATCCAGCTTCTCCAAATCATCCGTAATAGTATGTCGTAAAACTCTAGGCTTCCCACTGTTCAATTTCTCATTTGTAACTTCAACCAGAATGCCATTATACTTTCCTTTTTCAAACACTCCCTTCTGTTCAAAAGAACCGACAGGGAAAACATCTCTATAAAATTCTTTATAAGAAACCTCATCAAAATACTGATATAAATAATCTGACAGATAAGACATGAAAAGACCTCCTTATGGGCGTTATATTGTCAATGAAGTTATTCCACCTTTTTCATTAAAAATATAACACGAATTTAGCTCCGTGTTCAAGCAATATAATGTCCTTAACTTAATGACATTAGGCCTATTCCTTTCTTTTTTTTATGTAGCTATGAATAGCTACTCCAATAAGTGTCCCAACTATAAAAGCCACTATACCGTCCATTAGTATCAAAGCTCCTTTTTCATTCTCTAAGTGTTCTTTATACAATGATTTTAACAAGTATAAATTTAAAAACACAGTCTACTAATGATCTAAAATACATGATACAATTTAAAGGTAGTCAATAAGTACGTGTCCCCGTACTTAGCTTTTGCTAAGTTTCAGACGTTTACTTTTAAAAAGTTCATGATATAATTCAAATAGGCAAAAATCACAAAATTGTGCCACGTTAAGGAAAACTGACCTAGTCACTCAGTTTTCCTTTTTTTTACAAAAAAAGAGAGTGGGTAGTCAGTCCACTCTTTTATGCTCTGTTGTCCGGTCATTTCTGCTGAGCCATTTGTAGATGTAGTTGGCGGCCACACCTGCTATAACAGAAACTAAAAAATCACAAAATTGTTGTACCACGTTCTCACCTCCTTCGCGTTGGTGAGCCCAGACAACAGAAAGATTATATCATAATTAAAAAACGCTCCTAATAATTTTAAAAACACTGTTCATCACTTTATATGTTGGCCATCCTAAAAATCCTCCAATAAATACAAGCAAAAACCCGGCCGAAACAAATGCTATCCACTTATTGATCCATACATTTTTAAAGTTGATCCAGAATTCTTTCTTTTTCAAATCTGCACTGATTCTATCAAGCTCTTCCTGTTTGGATTCAATTGATTTATTTATAGTTTTTAATTTGTTTTCTTGATATTCTATGTGCTCTGAAAGGTGTTTTATTTGTTCCTTAAGAACAGTTTCCTGGTTTCTGTAGTTTAAATCAAGCTCTTTTCTTTTTGCCTCGTATAGCGCATTTAATGAGGTTGTATCCGTAATATTGTCGTTTAATTCAATGATTTGCTGATTCATTACCTGCTGGTTATAGGCAAACTTATCTAATCTGTCATTCAATTGTTCCTTCTCTTTTGCTGCAGCCACTTCATTTTGTGCGAATACAGAACGAATCAGTTGTCTCATTGCATCTTGATTAGAATCTAATTCTTGTTTTTTGCAAGCAACTGTTTGTTCTAATTCATCCTTCTGCGTCTGTATCTGGTACTGCTGATTGCTTGTTTGTTGTACCTGCTGCTTCAATCTATCCAGATTGCTTTTTTTAGATATCGATCTCATATCCTCGGCTCCTTTCTATCTTTCTTTCATGTTCTTCAATCAGAAATGTAGCTTTATCTATACGTTCTTCAAAACTCAATCCTTTGATCTCCTGTCGATATTCTTCCTGTGTGAGGTCTTTATATGCTTCCGGTTCTAATACCTTTAGCTGACTTAACATCTCTTTTTGGCGCATATCCTGTTCTTCTATGTCATGTATCAGACTTAACTTGCTGTCTATCACTTCTGTAAATTCATGATCAAGATGATTTAAATCTTCAATCTGATTGCTTAAACTTTTAATTTCATTATCAAGTCTTTTATTTTCTTTAAACATGTCATTGAATTTATCTTTTATTCCATTCCAGGCCTTTGCAGCCTCATATTCTCGGCTTTTGCGTTTGATATATATTTTAAGATTTCGGAGTGTGTCCATGACCCAGTCTGCCATTTCATGTACTAACTCAATTGCTTTTGGTGTTATTTTCTTTTCTTTAGCATTTGCCTCTTTTACATTTTCTAGGACTTCTTGTTTAATAGAAATGTAATTTTTTAATTGTATCGGCTCTAATTCGATATGTTGTTTTACATTTTCGTTATATCGTTTAACTTCTGCATTCCACGCTTTTGCATTATCTAAATAATCTTTACTTGCTCCTTTGTATAACTTCTTCTGTGATAGATAGGGGTTATTTTTTATACCATCGTGTAAATCTAATTTGTAACCGTACTTATTTAAAGTGTCTTTGACTATCTTGTTTTTGTGATGTAACCACCAACGTTCAGTAAATTTTTTATCCTTTACTTTGAATATGTCCGTTTGATATTTGATGTTACCCTCTTTATCTCGTTGGACTTCTCCCTTTTTATGAACCAATACAGCATTTTCACTATTTGCTTTTGCTAATTTATGCGTATCTTTGTCATGCCAAATGTCTTTCTTGTATACTTTAGGCTCAAGATCTATTTGGTTTTCACGCTCACTAAAAAGAATATGGACATGAAGATTCGTGCGATTGTGATTCCAATGAACTGCATATTCATAGTCCTTATTTTCGCCAACTATCTCATGAGCCAAGTCATCGCAGATTTGCTCTAATCTGCATTTATCTTCGGCAAGTTTATTCGGTAAAGCAATATGTACTTCAAGTGCCTCATTATTGGCAACATTCGATTTTTGATGTTCCTTTTCAAAAGAAGAATGTTCCTGCCATGAGTATTGCATTTCTTTTTTTTGCAATACGATTTTTTCTTGTCGCTTCTCATCATTCAAATAATCAGAACGACCAACTACATTTGAAATTTTGGCTATTCTACCATAAACTGTTGCCATAAATTTCACTCCTTTCTAGCCGTCTGCAAGACCGCAAACCCTTACGGCGATAGCCTTAAGGTTGAGTTTGCGCTCTCAATCGGCGAGGCCTTATATTCTTATTGTAACACATGTTTTTCTAGTGAAAAAATATATATTTTCTTGTCTCTAGGTCTTTGACAAAAATGAACTTCAATTATATAATTGTATTACAAGTAATACATAGGGGAGGGCTTATTATGACTACAATTTCTTTAAGAGTTAATGACGATGAATCTAAATTAATTCATGACTATGTTTCTATCAACCAGTTAAATATGAGCCAGTTTATTCGTGATGCTGTTCTGGATAAAATAGAAAATGATCTTGATCTTGATGAAGATCGTATCTTATATGCGTTTGAAAAAGCTAAACAAGAAACTACATATGATCATACTGAAGTTTGGAAAATGCTTGGTGTCTAAATGTATAAAGTAGAATTTACTGAATCTGCAGTTAAACAGCTAAAAAAGTTAGATAAACAAACTGTTCGTGTTATAAAAAACTGGGTTATCAAAAACCTAGTCAATACTCCTGATCCAAGACTGCATGGAAAAGCTTTGAAAGGTAATCTAAAAGGGATTTGGAGATACAGGGTAGGAGATTATAGATTATTTGCATCAATTGAAGAAGATATAATAACTATCAGCATTTTTGAAATTGGTCATAGAAGAGATATTTATAAATAAAAAGAGTGGTAATTCCACTCTTTTTTCATTCTACATTTTGAATCCAATTATCCAATTCCTTTATAGGGTTATTCCAATCAGAAATTACTAAATAGTCAATAACTTTATTTTTTTTTATGTAATAAAATGTAGGAACATATTTGAAAGGATCAAAATTATTTTTTAAATACTCCATATCTGTATCAGTTGTCTCTTCATTTATTTCATATTTATAAATCACTACATCTTGTTGTAATTCTGATTTTTTTTCATTTAATTCATTGCAATATGGACAAGTATTTTTAGATATTTCAACAATTACTTCATCATTATTTTCAATTATATTTGTTAATTCACATATATTATTTACGTTTTTAAATTCAGTTTTTGCTTTTTGACACCCCATTAAGCAAAATGACATTAACAATATAAATAAGATTTTCTTCATCTCTTTAATTTTACATTCATTAAATAAAGTAATATTATGCTTACCACAAAAGAGATTATTGAAAAATATAATGACGAAATAGATGATATTTCAACTAAATATCGTAATATAAAATAAATTATTATACCTAGTATAAAACCGGCACCAAAACATTTTTTCATATTAATAATGTCCTTACATATATTTTCTGCACATTGCCCCTTCATAAGAATTTGGCGGATAAACATTACAGTTGATATATGTTCTTCCTGTGTATTTTCTGTGTAACACATTTTGAATAGCCTGTGCTACCCACCAAGCTCCAGATTGCCCAGTAGCTGCTATAACTACACCGTCAATAACTGTGGCTGTCAAATAACCTACAACTGCACCTCCTATAAACACTGCAATCGTTCCTGGGGTTCTAGTTTGAATCGGATTATCTACTCTAACAATATTATTTTCTTCATCAACAGTATAAGTTAAATATTCCCCTGCATAAGGACTGTCTTCCCCCATCTCATATTCTAATTGATCAATACTCTCTTGAGTAAATTCAATCACTGTAGGAGGGTCTTGCTCTTGAGCTTTTATTGGAATTCCTCCAAAGGCAGAAAATAAAGCATAGAAACTAGTAAATAAACATAAAAACATTTTTTTCATCGTGGCACCTCTTGTTTTCATTGTGATACCTCCTTTTCATATTTATCTAATCACTCTTAAACTTATAGAATAACAAAAACCGAATTTTTGGCATAATAAATCAAAAATTCGGTTATTTTCTTTTATAACTAAACAAAAAATAAAAAGCATTGTATCTGATTAGATTCGATTTTTATTTCTCCATGGTATTTCTTAACTATAATCCTTAAAAGTATCTGCAAATCATCATTTTCTATGTTTATTTTATTTGGATATTCTATATTTATACGTAACTCATTTATATTCGCATACATATGAAACTTCATTGTTCCTTTTTTTCTTATCATATCATCTTGTAATAAGCAAAGCATTAACGATGATAGATCCATTGGTTTCATTTTTATTTTTTCCGGAACATCAATTTTTATATCAAAATCAATTTGAGGATGTGTATTAATAAATCTACTTAAAAAGGAATCTACATAAATATTTGTACAGATAGATGGGCTATAAATTTTAAAACAATCTAATAAAATATTATCAATTTTATCTTGTGCTTTATCGTATTCTTTTTTTTCTAGCATATTTTTTACAAAAAACAATTCATTTTTTATATCATGAATAGATTTATTTATTTTTTTTTCATCTAAAATAATTTTTTCAATAGATTGATTGGTTATATCTACGAACTGATTCAAATTTATTAACATTACCTTAAATTTATATGTTTTAAAAAAAATTAAAACACTATATCCTATTACCAATGCCATCGTTATAGCAAATGCTTCATAAATATTAAAAAACAGATGTAATATAACATATATGATAATTCCTAAAACAAATCCTAATATATATCTTTTTTTCATATAACTTTCCATTCTCAAATATTTATATTTTTAAAAATATATTTTGCTTTTATCAATTTCCATCGTCGCCGACTAACTTTGATTTTTTGTTGATTATTTAAAACAATTAAATGCTTCTTATTATCTATACTTTTAATTTTTGATAGATTAACAACTTCGCTATTATTAACTCTTAAAAAATCACTAGAAAAATATTGTTGGACATCTTTTAACGTATCATACGTCAACCGATGAATTTTGTTACCTTCTAATGAAATATATAAATTTCCTTCTAATAAATAAAATCTAACTACATCATTTTCTCTGATTTCTATTTTCCCTCCTATTATAGATAATATTATTCTGTTCATATTTTGAATTTTTTGCCTTGCAAACTCTATTTTTGATACAAGAAGATTATCAATTTTTATTTTAGGAATAAATCCTAAAACATTTGAATCAAATACATCAATCATATACTCCTCATAATTAGATATATAAATAATAAATAATTGTTTATTTTCATGTTTTTTTATATAATCTATCCCATTGCATTTATTTAAATTGATATCTAACAATAGCAAATCATAATAAATATTACTTAAATTATAACTATCTATATCACTATACACATGAACTAAATCACTACCCAAATTTAATAGGTTGATAATTTTTTGTTGAAAAAATATATTGTCTTCTAAAATAGCAATTTTCATATTAATTCCTTTTCTAAATGTGAGTAACCATATAATCTATTATATGATTAGTATCTCTCAAAACTAAAAAATTCTTTTACAAAACATTTAAATATTTGTATTAAGAGATTTATAATATACTACGATTATTTAAACTATCCACCATTTATATACAGTTGGTTTTGTTAAACCTGTATCACGAATACAGTCTGCTTTTTTTCCTTCTGGATGTTCTAATCTCCACTTTTGAACTATATCTTTTTTAGGCTTTCTACCATTTCCAATTTTATTCCATGTTTTATTTTGATTAATTTCATCTCGAATAAGATTCATCATTTTAACGTGATCTTTTTGTTTTCGGCCATTTCGTTTATTTCGTTCGATTCGAATATTCGTTAATTTCTCAATATCTTTTAACGGAAAAGTATTGTATCGTTCATCATAACACTCTAAAGCCGATTTAATATCTTCCTCGGTAAATGGTTCTTTTTTATTTAAACCATTTAAAAAAGGAATCAAATCTATTGCATCCTGCTTTATCTCATCTTTAGATAAACCGCATTTTATGCCATAAATCACTAACGTCATAATGCAAAAATATCTGTGGCCATAGCTGGCTCCATTTTCTTCTTTTTTTATTTGCTGGATCCACCAGTCGTATAGATCACGTTTTACTGTCCAATAGCTTCTTTTACCCTTTAAAACCTTATTTTCGTACCATTCCGGATACTTTTCTTTTGCCTGATCCAGTGTTAATTTACTTTCCTTAAATAATTTTTTTTCATCAATCTCAATTTTAGTGGGTACAAAACGATTCAAATACTCTATATTAACTCGATGTTGATTTACTCTATACACTTCAACTCTATCCAGTGGAGCATTTTTTTTACATTTGCCACCCAATATTCTAAAAGGCTGATTGATTCCCTGTTTTTGTACTTTTTCATCAACAGAAGTGTTTTTGTTCCACATTTTTTCGGTCAAGGAGTATTTAAATTCCTTTAATTGAAGCTTCAAATTAGGGAACAATGGCACCGGTTCTTCAAAAACATAATATAAATGTATTCCATGACCACTTAATGCCACGTAATTTGGTAATGGATAATAATCAAATTCCTTATTAAATGCAGCATAAAAGAAATTATTCAAACTACTATCTGTAACACCATCAATATCAAATATCATTGCACACATTTTAGAAGCTCTATCAGATGTATATTTTGCACCAAAGTACGTTATGCCATTCATTACACAAAAATCTGCATTAACAAGCTCATTTCGATAAATTTCTTCAAACTTATCTTCAAACATAATTCTGAAATGTCCATGATCTTCGTTCTCATTCTTATAATAGGCAATTGGATTTGCTTTGAAACTTCCACTTTCTTCATACTCCTTCTGAATGAATCCATCTCCAATTCTAAAAATATCTTTATATACATCCAGTGGATCTATCTTCTTTCCACCATAACTCTCAATAACATCACTTAACATTATTATAAACACCTCTCTAAAACAAACATAAAAGGACAAAAAAGAATCAAAGGCCAAGAGGCCTCTAGGTCACGTTATATTATCAATGAATTTTTTTTACCTTTTTCACTAAAAATATAACACGAATTTAGCTCCGTGTTCAAGCAAATTTTTACTCTAGCAAACAAGGGTAAATACTTCTCTGTACAATGCTAGAGTAAAAAAGAGGACACCTATATGAAAATATAGGTGTCCTCAATATAATGTCCTTAACTTAATGACATTAGGCCTATTCCTTTCTTTTTTTTATGTAGCTATGAATAGCTACTCCAATAAGTGTCCCAACTATAAAAGCCACTATACCGTCCATT
>JALFMW010000292.1 GCA_022782605.1 Clostridium sp.
TCTCCGACAACAATTTCCAGTAATTTACCGCACTGTAAGCCTTTACTAGTCGCATACTGATTTTTATAATAATCAGTTACAGGAGTGCTTTTATTAAGGATGCTAGCAATAGAAGAAGAAAATGTTTCCCAGCAATCATATTTAGTTAGATTATTCTTAAAATATTCTTCAAGAATTTTGATTTCTTTTTGAGTAAGAATTAGATCATTATTTTCATAAAAATTAACAATCATTTTAACTTCTCCTTTTACTTTATATAAATATTATAACATTTTTTTTTATAAAAATCAAAAAAAAATAAAGGACTGAATTTCTTCAGTCCTTTAAAAATTAATAATAAGTAATAGATGTACCTGTGCCATCTGCGCCTGTGCCTGTGCTATCATGTACAGGAGTATCATCAGGTCCTGCATCAGGATGGAATTCACTAAAATGAGTTACAGCTACAATCTTATATACATCACTATTACTATAGGTTCTTTCAAGCCATACATAATCGCCACGGCCAAGGTTGGCTTCAGTTGCTTCAGTTAACTTATTTCCATTCAACTTACCATCAGCGATAATCTTAGTGCTGGCAGTTTTATAAATCTTATTATTGTCATCGAATACAATTTCATAGCCCTTATATTCATTGTTTTCACCGAAGGTATATTCTTCAACAAAGTTGACAATGCCGAGAATTTGATTATCAGCAACAGGAGGATTTACTGGCTTCACAGGATCAGGAGTGGGAGCAGGAGTTGGCTCATAATCAAATCCCATTGCCTCATAAAGAGTATAATCAGTTTCAATGATACGTCCTCTTACATACTCAACTACATAACAATCAAGGGCATTGTAAAGCATTTGACAAGCTTCGCCACGAGTGATATATTCAGATCCATCAAAATAAATTGGAATATTGGTATAAAGACCAAGACGAGTAGCCATACGTTCAATATTTACAGGCCATTCACCGGCGAGCTGTGGAGCATTATAGCCAAGAGCGTTTAGAACAAGAGTGGCCATCTGATCATATGTAATTTCATCATTAGGCGCAAAAGTTGTAGCATTATGACCATGTATAATATCATAATATACAGCGGTATTAACATAATCATAGAACCAATCACGATAAGATACATCAGTAAAATTAATTACATCAGGTACAGTCTTTTCGCCATAAAGCGCACGAACAATAATAGCACAAGCTTCAGCACGAGTAAGTGTATAATCAGTACCAAACTTAGTTGCACTATATCCATTTACAATACCAAGATCATAAAGTTCATTAATCGCCGTTTCATATCTACTTTTGGATACATCAGTAAACCCATTTGCTGCAAAAGCAATGGTAGCAAATGACATAACCATAACTACTGCCATAATAATAGCAATAAATTTCTTCATAATATTTTTTCTCCTTTGATTCTTTTATAAAATAGAAAATTGGGGAACAATTAAGTTCCCTCAATTTCTATATAAATTATATTATATTTTTTTTAGAAAGTAAAATTTTAAGTAAAGATAGCAGATACTTCTATCCATTTTCCACTATCTCCTGTGGTATCGGGCTACCAATAGTTTAAAACACCATTGCCTTTAGAAGTGTTAAGCCAGAAAAGTTGATGTATTTTTTCTAGGTCTTTAGAAGATAATGATGTATTTTCTTCTGGGGCAGAAGCAGATTTATAAATTGGGCTAGGACTTAAATCATTAATTTGATTTTCTAAATCTGTTTTTGCGTCAGAAATTTTTTTATCTATTTCAGCAGAAGTTAATACTTTTAAATTATCATTAGGTTTGCTGGTTGTATTACCACCTGTATTAATATATAAATCATTAGAAAAAATACCACAATTTAAATCATTAGAAGAGATTATAGTGAAAGCATTCTTTCTACTATTCTCACTAGTACCTGAACCAATAGTTAATAAAGCATTATTTACTGAGACATTATATTGTCCGCTAGTAATGCTATTAGAATTATTCTATCCCTAATTCAAAAATTGTCCTACAACTATTGAATTTGTAGAATCATTATTTATACTATTGTTTTGACCGAAATTAAAATTTCCAGATCCTTGTGGATCTATCATATTCATTTTCTTATTTAATTTTTCAGTATGGTCATTAATTTTTCCATACATTTCATTCAGAGTAGTAGCATTAAATATTAAAGGCTTATTATTACTATCTACTCCTTTTACAGCAGTAGAATATAAGCTATTTACCTATTTACGATACTCTTTAGCATCAGAAGAAACATTATCAATATTAATAAATAATTCATTTGTGTCTTTAGTAAATAGAATAGATCCAGCTTTATTATAATCAGCTTCTGGATTATAAGTCAGTTTTGTCGAAGTACCT
>JALFMW010000059.1 GCA_022782605.1 Clostridium sp.
ATTCTCCTTTTTATTTATATATTGAGGTTTCCCTCTTTAATATCTTATACGAGAAATTAAGCATTTTTAAAAATGCTTAATTAAGCAAAAACGAGGATTAATCCTCGTTTTTGCTTCCTATTTTGTTCATTTCTTCTATTAGTGTTTCTACTTTTTTCTTTTTCTCTAACACATTGTCCTTTGCTATATCTACTATCAATCCTAACTCTATTACTCCTAATATTAAATCCATCATGTAAATCACTTCTCCTTTTTTCTTATTTAATAACTTATACATGAAAACAAGGCATTTTAAAAAAGAAAAACATTTTAAAAAAGAAAAAAGTGATGATATAATTATTTTAAGATTACTAAAGAGGTGGAAAGTATTATGGGATATTATAATCAAGAAATAGAGAAGCTAGCAGCAAGAAGATGGAAAAGAGATATTGGTTCATTAAGCGACGCTAACTACAATAGACTTGTTAGTAGTGGAGTGCTTAATCATAGAAAACAAATAGACGGTATGAATGAAGGTAGTGATATTATACTTAAAAAGAATAACGGCATTTACGACCTAGACGGATCGTTAGCTGAAGATATCGCGTTAGGTGGATATGGAAAGATTGAAACAGGAAAAAATAAAGGAATGATTGCAGGAAGAATCAAAGGTGGGGATAAAGGTTTTGTTTTGATTAAGGGTGAAAAGCCACAAGAAGTAGCAAATGCTTTAAGAGAACCAACTAGAAACTCTGCATTAAAAGAGTTGCAGGGTATGGGGTATTCATCTTATACCCCAGATAATCCAAAAGAGAAGGCAACTGTAAGAATAGGTTCTTGGACCAAAGATATTAGTCCAAATCGAGAGCAAACATTATTAAATTCTTTAGACCCAAGCGAAAGAGAAGAAGCAAAAAAGAAATTTGATCAATTAAGAGTTCTCAGAAAAAAAGTAAGAGAAAATTCAAATAAAACAGAGCAAGAGTATTTAGAAGCTATCTCGAAAAGACATGAGGTTGATGAAGTAAGAACAAAAAGAAAACTATTAAGAGCAAAGAAGTCTAAAAATTATTTTTCTCATATCTCTCCAGAAATATTGTTTAGAGAGTCAGTAAATGCTGCTAACTCTCCAAGCAAAGTTAGAAACACTTTATCGTCATCAAGAGAAGTTACTGGAGAGTTAAATAATATGGCGGAAAATGGATTAAAATATGCAAAAAAAGGAACATTAAATAAAAGCAAAATGAGGAAGTTTATAAATAGAGCTTCTAGAAGTGTTGGAAGAGACGGACAACCATTTCAAAAAACAAAGTCAAGTGGAATTTTTAGAAAAGTAAAAAATTCACCAGTAATGTCAAAGCTTCAAGAAATAGCAGCTGATTTTAAAATTGAATAAAAAATAAGAAAAGGGCGTAAAGCCCTTTTCTTATTTTTTATTTTTTCTATTTCTTTTAAACTCCTCTTTTATTCTTTCCTTTTCTTCTTTTAATCTTATTCTCTCTTTTTCCCTTTCTTCTTCTGCTACTTTTCTACTTCTTTCTACTTCCTTATCTAATAGTCTTTCTTCTCTCTCTTTAAATTCCATTTTAACAACTGATGATTTATAAGCATTTTTAAAGAACTCATCAGAAAGTCCAAAGCAATCCCTTCTTTCTTTGTTCGTATTTTTTATCGCTTCTGTCGCTTCTTTTTCTAATTCTTCACTAAAGTATCTTTCAAACATATCTCTATTGAGTTTTTCTAAAGAATCCTCTTCGTTTATATTATCTTCATTCATTTTATTCTCCTCCTTTAATAGTGTATACATTCTTTTTTACCTCAGAGGTTTGTTTATTTCCTCTGACATGTTCTTTGATATGCACTACTTTTCCACTTTTATAATGCCTATCAAAACTTCTCACAGTCCAAGATTCTGCATGTCTTATATAATCTCTTTTAAATTCTTGGACTGTTGAATTTGTTTCTATTTCATAGATAATTTTATCATTATTTAAAACAATTATCTTGTTTTTATTGTTGCTATTGCTATTTGTTTTTCTTTTGCCACTTGAACTTTTAGTAGCTTTCTTTTTTCTATAAATAGTTTTTCTATTTTCAATAGAAAATTTTATAAATAGATTAGCAGACAAAAAATAATCGAAAAGGGTAATAACTTTTTTGTCTTGCTTTTCATAATTTACATATCCCATATCAATTATTTTTTTATGATATTTATATGATATTTCTCCACTTGTTAATTTAACTGTTAAGCAAACAAATGGCACTATCTTTCCTCCCATAGAGATATAAAGATATATAAATGCCTTTTTGTACGCAATTTCACAATAAAAATAAGTCATATAACCCTCAATGCCATTATCAGAAATACAAAGAATGCTATTTTCAATAGGGTTTGTTACACCGTCTTTTACTGGAATCCTATCCGCATCCTCTATTTCTTTTTCGACATATTTAAATATGTCACTTAACTTTAGTTTTATCAGATTTTTTTCTTTAAGTAATTTCTTAAAATCATCATATTTAAAAGCTGATACATATTGCATTTTTGTCCTTTGTTTTATTCCTAAATTTTTTGCTACATAATCAGGTGTTAAATTTTTGCTTGCTTCCTTTATTTTTTCTTCTGGTATTTGACTCATTAATTCATCTAATATGTTATACATTCTATAGTCCCCTCCGTTAATTATTTTATTTTTGTACTTCTCCTTAAATTAAAGATATTAAAGGAGAAAAATATTTTTCTCCTTTAATATCTTATACAAGAAAACAAGACATTTTCATTTTCTCTTTCTCTTTCTTGTATCTTTTACTATTCTTATTTCTGCATATAATTCTCCGTCATTAAAATAAGTATTGTCTTCTTCCTCTTTTTCTTCTTTTGTATTTTCTTCTATAGTAGCGATTTCTTCTATTGTTTCTTTTACAGTTTCTTTCTTTGTTTTCTTAAAAAATCTTTTAAGAATTTCTATTATCTTCATACCCTACACCCCCTAAATATCTTATACAAAACATATTTTTATGATATAATATTATAGCATTATTTGTTAAAAAGGAGATGATAACTATGAGGATAATAAAGCCACAAGTAATATTAGAAGAGGATATAAATGGAGAAGAGATACTTAAGAAAATAGAAAAAATTGGTAGAGTATGCTACAAAAGTGAAAATAACGTTACAGAAGAATCTAGCAAAAGATTCGTTTCTAATGTCTTAAAAAGACATCATGAATCTGTAATAGAACATGAAAGTATTTCTGTAAGAATAGTTTGCGATAGAGGAGTTACTCACGAGTTAGTAAGACATAGAGTTGCAAGTTATAGTCAAGAAAGTACAAGATATTGTAACTATTCTAATGATAAGTTTGGAAATGAGTTAACATTTATAGAACCTTGTTTTTGGCAAAAAGAAAGTAAGCAATATAAATTATGGGAAAATCAAATGAAACAAGCAGAGGATAATTATATAGAATTAATTAATGAAGGAGCTACTCCACAAGAAGCAAGAAGTATACTTCCAAATTCATTAAAGACAGAAATAGTTGTTACTATGAATTTAAGAGAGTGGAGGCATTTCTTTAAGTTAAGAACTGCACCTGACGCTCATCCTCAAATGATAGAAATTGCTAAAATGATATTAGATTTATTTAAAGAGAAAATACCAGTTATATTTGATGAAATATAAGAGGAAGGCGTAATGCCTTCCTCTTTGTTTATTCGTTTATTGCTTTTACACACCCTTTAATAAAACTAACATATTTACTGGACTTTCCTTCAAGTATTAATTCCTTTTCATTATCTCCTATTATTTTATAAAGAGACAAATCATTCGCACATACTTCGACAACATAACTATTTTTATCTACTAAGTTTTCCTTATCTGTAAATAAGAATTCTCCTATAAATGCAAATCCATTTGTTTTACTTGAATCTATATCTTCTATTAATTTGCACCAATGTTTATATTTTCTAAAGTGATTATTTGAAGCATTATAGCAGTTATGTGTATATATTACTTTTTCATTTTCAGATTTTTCTGCTAATTGCTTTTCTATTAGTTTTTTAGTCTCTTTAAGTTCCTCTTGATTTAGAGACAATATCATTTCTTCTAATTGTTTATTCATTGTTACCTTTCTCCTTTTCAAATTCATACATAGCCTTATTTACTGCTTGCTGAATATTTTTAATTCTTTCTCTTTCTTCTTTATCATATTTTTCTAGTTCCTCTCTAATCATGTTAATGGAGCTTTCAATTTGATTTTTAGTGGCAATCAAATTAGCTTCAAGAATTAATAGCTCTCTTTTTCTATCATTTTTCATTTTTCTTATTCTCCTCTTCTTTATTGCTTTCCATTAAGTCATCTTTAATAGAGGATAGACCAAGTAGTGATAACAGTAGCACCAAGACTACTGTTATCACTACTATAATTAATATTATAATTATAGTTTTTAGCATTTTATCTTATTCCTCCATTAATTTGCTTTATCTGTAAACTTCCTGTTCTTTTTAAGGTTAAAGTATCTTCTAAATCTTCTGCTTTAACTTTATATCTGGCAAGTTGCCTACACACAGGGCAATACACAGATATAGTGTATTCACCAGTTTCTACATTTTTTGAGTATCGTATTGATTTAGGATATCCGAAAAGTCCGTTACTGTATTTGCTTAAAATTTTTATTTTACATTCTCTACATTCAATAATATCTTTTATAAATATTCCTGGCACAATTTTATTTAATTCATTAAGTTTGTTTGCTATAGCAAATAAATCTCCCTCTTGAATTAATTTTATTAACTCTTCATCGTAACCTCTTCTCTTAAGTTGGTCTGCGATACTTTCTCCTATTGTTTCAAATTTAGAATCTTTTCTTACTACAAGTTCAGAAAACACGTTATTCTCATCAATAAATATTTTGCTTATTCCATTATTTGTAATTTCTATTGTATATTTCATAATTATCTCTCCTTACTCATTATTCTTAGTTCATCTTTAGGAACTAATTCATTGTAATGTTTTTCGCATAGTTCGCTACTATATCCAAACATATAAACATCTAATTTTTTAGTCGCTTTTTTAAAGCACCATTTATATCCACATAGCCCGAAAGCATTTTTAATTATTACTCTTTTGTTCATGCTCATTTTCTGCATCACCTCGTTCTAAGCTATCTAAAAAGTCCAAGTAATATTGCCTATGTGGATATTCTTCTAGTCCACAACCTGACACATCGCAGTCGTTATAAATTCTATCAATGAATTGCTCTTTTGTAATGCTTTCTTGACACCCTATTGAGAACAAATATTCACCATCTATTTTGACATAATATATTGTTCTGCAAGGATATGCTCCGAAATAATGAATGCCATATTTCACATTTAAAGGTATCTTAATAAAATGTTGAGCTCTTGCGTCAGATTTCAAGGCAGCTAAACAAATTTTTTCGGTTTGGTTTTCAACGCAACGAATCGAAATTCCAGTTTTTTCAACTGCCATTAAACATATTTCTTCAGTTTGGTTTTCCACAAATTCTAAAGCATAAGAAACTTGCTTAACAGCCTCTATACAAATCTTGTATGTTTGTTTTTCTACATCTTTTAGAAGCATTCCATCTTTTTTTACTGCTTCTAAACAAATTTGCTCAGTTTGATTTTTTATATATTCTAAAGTATAAGGGTTTCTTTTTACTGCTTCTAAGCAAATTTTTTCGGTTTGTTCTTTTACAAATGCAATTGTAAAAGGGTCCTTTGCAATCGCTTCTAAGCAAATTTTTTCTGTTTGTTCTTTTACAAATTGTAAAGCAAGAGGATTTTGTTTAACTGCTGTAAGACATAATTCTTCTTTTTGGTCTTCTACATATCTTAAAAAAAGTCCATTTACTTTTATTAATTCTGAATAATCATATTTTTTTGTCTCCATTTTTCTGTTTCTCCTTACTACTATAATGCTTCAAATTCTGATAAGCTTCTTAGGAAAATTAAATAATTTTCCCTATGTGGATATTCTTTTAATCCGCAACCTGGAGTGTTACAGTCATTATAAATTCTGTCAATGAATTTGCTCTTTGTAATACTTGTTTGGCATCCTATGGAGAACAAATATTCTCCATCTATTTTAGCATAATATATTGTTCTGCATCTTGAGTCGACGAATCTGTGAGTCCCATACTCAACATTTTTAAGAAGTATTTTTATATCCACTTGAGCTTTTGCATCAGATTTTAAAGCAGCTAGACAAATTTCTTCTGTTTGATTTTTAACAAAGCAAAGTAATGTTCCATCTCTTTTAACTGCTTCCAAGCAAAGTTGCTCAGTTTGGTTTTCCATTCGACAAAATAGCTTAGGATTTCTTTTTACTACCTCTAAACAAATTTGTTCTGTTTGATTTTCCACATAATCTAAAACGCTCGAATTTCTTTTTACTGCTTCCAAACAGATTTCTTCTGTTTGGTTTTTTACATATTCTAAGGCATAAGAGTTTTTCTTAACTGCTTCTAAGCAGATTTCATTAGTTTGTTCTTTTACAAATTCCAAAGCTAAGCCACATTGTTTTACTGCTTCTAAGCAAATTTCTTCTGTTTGATATTTTGCAAACTGCAATGCTAAGCCATTTTGCTTTACTGCCATTAAACACATTTCTTCTGTTTGATATTTTGCAAATCGTAACATTGAACTGTTTTGTTTTATTGCTATCAAACACATTTCTTCTGTTTGATTTTTTGCATATTCTAACGCAAAATAATTTCCCTTAACTGCTTCCAAACAAAGTTCTTCTGTCTGATTTTTTACATATTCTAAGGCGGAAGGATTTCTTTTAACTGCTTCTAAGCAGATTTGTTTGGTTTGGTTTTTTACATATTCCAAAGCAAATCCGCTTTGCCTAACAGCTATTAAGCATATTTCTTCTGTTTGGTTCTCTACAAATTGTAAAGCAAAGGGGTTTTGTTTTACTGCTATTAAGCAAAGTTCTTCTGATGGATTAACTATATACCTTATATTAAACCCATTTTCCCTTACTGATTTTACAACATCTTCTGTTTCCATTTTTTATCTCTCCTTATTAAAAAATATTAGATAGAACATATTGCTTGTCCTATCTAATATCTTATACATTTTTATTCTTTTGTTAGTATTTTTATTCTTTCTTTTATTTTGTTTTCTAAATCTTCTAAACTAACTAAATTTTTAATATTTATATCGGATTCATAATAACGTACTGTAGCTCCGTTTTTCTTGAATACAAATATAATCATTCTACAACTTCTGTCGTAAGTTATTCTTGAAAATCTCACATCATTTTCTTTACAGAATTCTTCAATATTATTTATTAATTTTATGATATCTTCTGTTTGTTCGTGCGTAAATATCATACAACCACCCTCTTTTTTATTAATATTATAGCTCGTGGTTTTGTAACGTGTCAATACTTTTATTTATGTTATTTATTATTTTCTCTACTTTCTTCTTTTGCTTTTCATTCTCTACTTCAAGGTTCAAGAAAAATTCCTTTCTTTTCTTTAATTGGTTTGTCATTACCTTTATATCGTTTTCAGTATGCAACATAATATACACCTCCCATAAGATAATTATGGATATAATTGCCTATGTTTTCAATATAAACTTTCATATTTTTTAAAAAAATTATATACTAAATGTATAAATTGCAAGGAGGGAAATTTAAATGAAAAATTATTTAGTTGATTTAAATGATATTTTAGATAAGATTGCAAGTTTAAAGCCTATTTCGGAAGAGAGCTTAGATACAATATCATATGTTTTTCAAAAGAAAGCACGAACAAATGACGTTAAATATTTTGAGAAAATACTCGGACCTGGTGGAGAAGGAGCATATGGAGATTTATCAAAAGAAGAGGAAAAGAAGATAGAAAAGTTTTCTAAGATTAGATTTACCTCAGCTCACAATCTATCTAATGGGTGTTTTATAGTGTTTCCAGAAGCTCATGGAACAGAAGTATCTATGAACCACGGAATAGTATTCAAATTAAACAATAAAGCCACAATGATTGTATCAAACGACGGAAGATTTGTTATTCTTGAAAACTCAGAACCATTTATTTGTTTAAAGGTTGATAATCAAAGCTTTAGACTAAATACCGTTCCTATAAAAGCTTTAGATAAAGATGATAAATTCTTTGTTATTAATGGTAACGAAGCACAAAGTCCATTGAAAGTAATTAGTAATACTACTATGAGTTATTTATTAGATGAATGGGATTATCCTGTCTTTAGTCCAAAATCTAAAGATAATAGACACTCTATAGGTCATTTAATAGAACTGGCAAGTGCAGATCCGACATCAAAATCTGATAATACACCAGCAAGAAAAATAAAAAGAATTAGAACATTAGAAGATGCAAATTTTGAAAATATGTCTAAAGATGAATATGTTCTTAAAAAATCTAATCAATTTTGCATCCCTATTGATATAGTTGAAAGAAGTTGTCGCTTTGATTACAAAGAAGAAGAATTTGTTGTTGCGGATGAAAACTTTAAAGTTTTTAAATTAACAGGACCTTTAACTGGATATATAAAAAGTCAGCAAGAATTTGAGTTAGTTAAAAACGCTAACGACGCAGGCTATGACATAGACGACATAGAAAAAGTAGCGTTTTCACAAAACAAGATAACCCTTGTTTGTACGGACAGAAAGAACAATAGATTTAATTTGTCTATTGATTACAGAGATACAGACTCAAGATTTTTACAAGGAAGAAACCTTAGATTTAATAACATTACAAAAGCTAAAGCGAAAGCTATATTAAGAATATTAGGTTATCAAGGAGCAAAGCTTTCAGAATGTATATTTAAAGCTAAGAATGAGCCAAGATGTATTGTTCCAGTTCCAGCTTCTTGTACTATGGAAGATATTAAAAGATTAGATGGTGGAGAAATGACAAATACATCAAAACAAGCTGTTAAGGACGCTTTAAATGAATATGCTAATCCTTATACCATAGCAAAAGCTGTTGGTATCGCCACTACAGCAGGACTTCTTTTAAATGCTGGAACTGCTATCGCTCCAACTGTTGCAGGTAGTGGTGCAGCTGTTGCTGGAACAAGAATACTATCTAAGATTTTAAAGAACGCAGAGAACGCGTCAATAGGCTTAGAGAAGGTCGCAAGTGATGAGTCTAGTGATATTATACTAGACTATGCAAAAGCCGCTACAATCGCTCATAACTACTTAGAAAAGGTAGCAGAAGTTATTAATGATGATAAGAACTTATACCCAGGACTTAAAGATATAACTTTGGAAGTTTTAAAAGCAAAGCCAGTATATGAAAAAATAGCCTATGAATTAACTGGTTATAAAGTTAATCAAAGACTTCAAGGAAAAGAAATAATAAATCCTAGCGTTATTGGTAATGCTATCGACTCACTAGACAATTTAGTTAA
>JALFMW010000374.1 GCA_022782605.1 Clostridium sp.
CTATAAGTCAATAAATAATTTATGGAAAGACTCTGAAGGTTATAGATATTTTGGAACTTTAAAATTATCATCAAAAATTAAATATGATGGTGATGATTTTATACCATTATGGGAATGGATTAATCAATTACAACAAGAAAACAAAATCTTAAAAGAAAATGCAGAAAATAATGACAAAGTAGTTGATAAAGTTAATTGGGAAAATATGTTGTTGAAGAAAGAAAATGAACAACTAAAAGATAATTGGAATATGTTAAAAGAACATTTAAAAAATAGATATGATAATGGAACTGAAAGTATAAGCTATAGGCAAGTATTTATGGAAATAAGAGAAGCAATGCAAGCATTAGAAATAGCACAAGAACTAGAGCAAGGAAGTGATAATAATGAATAAAGAAGAATTAATAGGAAAACTACAAATGGTATATGTAGGAGATAAAAATGCTTTAAATGAATTAATTGGTTATTATGATGGATTAAAACAAGTAATTGAAGAATTACAGCAAGAAAACAAACAACTAAAAGAAGAATACAACAAAATTCAAAAAGCATATGAAAGTACATTTAGTGATTATCAACAATTAAAAGATAAATGTAATAAGTTAAAAGAATATTTTAATGAAAGAATTGAAGTTTGTGATAATAGATTATCTAGTCCATTTTGTAATTTTGAAAAAGCAACAAAAGAAAGATTAATATTCTCTCAATGTTTAGAAAAGTTAGAAGAATTAGAAGGAAGTGATGAGTAAATGACTAATGAAGAATTAGATAATTATATGAAAACAGTTAATCCTAATTTTGACTCACATATTGAAAAAGGAACAATTGAAATGAGCAATGAGTATTACAATTTATTAGAAGAAAAAATGGCAAGACTTATTAATCAAAATCAAGAATTAAAGAAACAACTTGAAGAAAAAGAAAAAAAGTACATTCCAGGAGAATATGCAACAAATGAATTTATAAAAGAATTTGATGAGAATATTTTATTAAAAAATCATCAAAAAAAGTTTATAGAATATATGACTAAAACAATAGAAGAACTAGAATGTGAAGATGTAGATGATGAAGAAATGAAAGGCTATTTAATACAAAGAATAGATACATTTAAAGAGATTTTACAAAAATACAAAAGTATAATAGGAGTATCAGATGAAAATAATTAAAAAAGGAACTAAAACACCACCAGATGAAATTGTTTATATAACAAAATGTAAAACTTGTGGTTGTAAATTTACTTATATGGAAAAAGATGTAATGCTGAGTTGGTTTCGTGAAGAATATTTAAAATGCCCACAATGTTCATACAAAGTTCCAGTACCAAATTTTAAGAAAAAATACAAAGGAGTAGTATATGATAATAATAAAAGAAATAGATAAAAATAATGCAGAAATAAAAATAGATAAAGACACATCACATATAACAATGCTTTTAGGAATTGAAATGTTAATTGAAGCATTAATAGAAAGTAGTAACATAAACATAGACTACTTATTAACAGATTTAAAAAGGATTTATTTAAGAGATAATAAAACAAAATTATTCTTAACAGAAGATGATAAAAAGAAATTCACAAGCGATTATATTGATAATCATAATGTAAGAAAGGAATAAAAATGACAAAAGAAGAAATAAAAGATTTTGTAGATGTTTCTAACAAAGAAGACATAATAAATTTTATATTTAAAATCACATCAGAAAATACACAATACGAAAAAGCAATTACATTGTCAAGAGAAATGTTAAAAAATAGTGTTTCAAAAGAACGATATAACGATTTAGTAAAAAAATATAATAAATTAGTTAAAAAAGGAAAATGATTTATGAGCAATGAAGATTATATAAAAGAATTAAAAAGAGAAATTGCAGATTTGAAAGAACAACTAATTGATAAAAAAATAAAATTGAAAACAGCTATTCAACGCTATGAAAGAACTCAAGAATTATATTTTGAATATCTTACAAAATATGGTATTCTTAATAAGAAAGATCATTCAAAAAAAAGACAACAATAAGTTGTTTTTTTATTAAAACAATATATAAAAAATATCTAAAATATATATTGACAAAGTATAAGAAAAGTAGTATTATTTTAATAGAAGGAGGTAGAAAAATGATACACATAAAAGTTGATGATGAGTTAAAAAAGCAACTTGAAGAAGAAGCAAAAGCAAAAGGACTTTCATTGAATGCTTATATTAGAATGCTTTTAATTGAAAGGAATAAATAATATGACACTTGAAGATGTTAAACAAAAGTTAAAGGTATTTGACAAATATACATTTGAGGAAGATACACATACTTATTATTGCAATGGTGTTAAGGTTGGGATTGGTGTTACTTCACTTATTGGACTTTATGCTAATAAATTTGATGAGCAAGAAGTTGCTGAACGAGTATTAGAAAAAAATATTAAAAATTATAACTATGCTAAAACTCAATTAAAATTGTATTATCCAAGTGGAAGTAATGTAAATACAGAATATTTACAAGAGTTGTATAATTATTTAAAACTTCCAATTACAATTCAAGATATCCTTGCAGAATGGCATTATAAACGTGATTTTAGTTGTGAAAAAGGTACAACAATACATGAATATACACAATCGCTATTTAGTGGCAACGAGTGGCATTTAAGACCATTTGATAACTCAGAAGAATATCTTGAAACAGTTGAAATGATAAAACATCACTCATTGAATTACTACAATGATTATAAAGACCGATACATACATATCAAAGATGAATTATTAATTGGTGTTGAGTGGGCAGATATAAGTTCGGCAATCGACCATTTGTTTTATGATAAAGTAGATAAAGGTGTAGTAATAGTTGATTATAAAACTAACTCATATATGGATGGTTATTATGATAATCCAAATAAAAAAGTTTATAAAAAATATATGATGATACCATTTCAAGATACGCTTGATAATTCTTATGAACATTACAAAATACAATTAAGCATTTATAAATACATTTTGCAAGAGTTATTAGGAATACCAGTATTAAGAACTGAAATAGTATATTTGACCGAAAACAAAGACAATTACGAGGTTATACAAATACCTTATGAAAAAGAAAAAGCAAAATTAATGCTAGAATTAAGGAGGATAAAAGATATGAATAGTTTAGGTATTTTAATTATGGGTGGTTCTGGAACTGGTAAATCAACTAGTCTTAGAAATTTACCAGCAGAAGAAACCGCTATTATAAATGTAACAAATAAAGCAATGCCTTTTAGAAATAAAAATGGAATTAAAATTGTTAATTGCAATAATTATGAACAAATGATTAAAGCAATTTTATCAACAAAAAAAAGAATTATAGTTGTTGATGATAGCTCTTATATGATGACTTTTGAAAATTTTGATAAAGCAACTAACAAAGGTTATGATAAATTTACAAATATGGCAGTTAATTATTATAATTTAATAACTACACCACAACATTGTGATGGTGAAAAAATTATATATTTTATTTGCCACGAAGAGTTAGATGAAAATCTTGTTGCACATCCTAAAACAATTGGTAAGATGTTATCACAACAATTAGTAATTGAGGGACTTTTTACAGTAGTTTTAAGAAGTTTATTAAAAAATGGAGAATATGTTTTCCAAACACATAATGATGGAACTTCGGTTTGCAAGAGTCCGATAGATATGTTTCAAGAAGATTTTATTCCTAACGACTTGTTAGAAGTTGATAAGATTTTAAGGGAATATTATGAATTTAAACCAATAAATGAAAAAATAGAAGAAGGAGAAGAAAAATAATGGAAAAAATTAATAATTGGAATGAAGTAGAAGCAAAAGGAATGGACGACTTTAGAGGACTACCTATTGGGGCTTATGAATGTGTTATTAAAGATGCAAGAATAAATCACAATGAGCAAAGTGGAAAAGATACATTTAAAGTATCAGTAGACATAGCAAGTGGAGAATTTAAAGATTATTTTAGAAAGATGTATGAAAATGATACTAGAATTGATAGAAAATGGAATAATAATGCAGTTAAATATCTTTCTTACACAGGAGATAATATTGCTTATTTTAAAGGCTTCATAACAACAGTAGAAAATAGTAATGTTGGCTACACTTGGGATTGGGATGAAACAAAATTAAAAGGTAAAAAAGTTTGTGGAGTATTCCAATATGAAGAATATGAAAAACAAGATGGAACTAAAGGTGTAAAAGTTAGATTGAACAAATTTAGAAGTCTTGAAAAAATGAAAGATATTGAAGTATCTGATAGTGTTAAACTATTAAATGGTTCTTATATGTCAATTGATGATTACAATGAAAGAAAAGAAGAAAGCAACGATCCATTCAAAGATTTTGGCGACACAGTAGAAATTGCTGATGATATATTAGATTAGTTCCACATGAAACATAAAAATTAAGAACTTGTAAAAAAGTTCTTTTTTTATTAATTTTTATATTGACAATTTTAAAAATAAGATGTATAATCTAGTCATACAATAAAGGAGGGTAAGAATAATGTATACATTTAAAGACAAAGAAACTGCTAAAATGTTTAACAAAACACAAATGGCAAAAGTTATTGGATTAAATCCAGATACATTAAGAAGAGTTATAAATGGTAAGCAAGAATGTTCAAAACTTGTTGCTTATTGTATAACAAAATTTCTTGATGATGAAGCAAAAATCGAAGATTATTTTATTAAGAAAGGAGAATAAAAAAACATGGCAAATAAAAATATAAAAGCATTTTCTTTTTATAAAAGTTATTATGAAGCATTAAAAGAAATACCTGAAAAAGACAAAAAAGATATAATATTTGCTATGATAAATTATGTTTTTGAAGATAAAAAACCTAAATTAAAAGGCATAAATAAGGTAATTTGGGCACTAATTGAGCCAAATTTAGATAAGTCAAAAAACAAATCAAATGGCAATTCTGGTGCTCCAATTGGCAATCAAAATGCGTCAAAAACCCTTGAAAATAAAGGAAATAATGATACAATCAAAAAACAATCAAAAAACAATCAAAATTCAATCAAAAATCAATCACTCCCTCATGATATATCATATTCATATTCATATATCAATAATTCATTATCATATATCATATTCAATAATAGTAATAATAAAGAATTAATATATAATTTATTTAAAGAATATATTAAATTAAGAGAAGATAATAAATATAATATATCTGAAACTATTATTAATAGACTTGTTAAAAAATTAAATGAATATGGTAAAACTGATGAAGACAAAATTGAAATAATTAGCCAAGCAATAAATGGTGAATGGAAAGATTTTTATAAATTAAAAAATAATGATGAAAGTAAAAGCAATAGGAGAGTATTATGAAAGCAATTATTGACAATAAAAGGTTGGAAAACGAATGTGAATTATTAGCATTAATTTTAAATAAAAATGAAGTTATTGATTTATTACAAATAAAGTCAGATTATTTATGTGATAAAAAAAATCAAAAGATATTAAAATATGCAATTGAATGCTATGAGGAAAAAAAATCGGTTTTACCAATTGAAATAGCTAATAAACACTCAGATTTTGATTTAATTTATTATTTTGAGTTATATACTGATTTCTTTTGGGAAAAAAATAATTGGAGAAGTCAATTAGATAATAGTCAAAAATTAATAATTGAATATTACAAAGAAGATTACATAAAATTTTTAAATGAAAAGCTAAAAAATGGGAAAATCAAATATGAAGAATTTATGCAAAAAATCAAAGAACTTGATGAATTACAACTTTTTGATGAAACAAATGAATTAAAAAAACAAGACATGATTGAATGTATAAATGAACAAAAAGCAAGAATAAATGTTACTAATTTTAATAAATTAAATAATATATTAAAACTTGTTCAAGGGGACTTTTTAATCATTGGTGCAACAACTGGTGCTGGTAAGTCCGGACTTATGTTAAATTTGATGAATGATTTAATGAATACTTATCAATGTATTTATTTCAATATGGAAATGAGCAAGTCAACAATTTATAAAAGAATGGTATCAATAAAAGCACAAATAAAAGTTGAAGATGTAGAAAATCCTAAAACAGATTATCAAAAACAATTAATAGATAATGCAATGAATGAAATAGAAAAAGCAAAATTAATCGTTGAACATAAAGCAAGCAACATGAATATGATTAAATCAACAATTGCTAAAATGAAAGATTTGAGCAGACATACAATTATATTTATTGATCATTTAGGATTGGTTAAAATTGATGGCTATCATTCGTTATATGAACAAGCTACAGAAGTAGCCAAACAATTAAGGCAAATTTGTTTGGAATATGATTGTACTATAATTTCAGCAAGTCAATTAAATCGTGGTGCTTATAGTTCTGATGAAATAACTTTATCAATGTTAAAAGATTCTGGTGAATTAGAAAATAGTGCAAGTAAAGTAATGTTACTTTACAAAGACAAAGAAGCCAACAAAGATGATTTAGTTCAAAAAATGATTTTTGATGTAGCTAAAAATCGTGATGGATATACTGGAATAATTAATGCAATTTACGACAAAGAAAAACAAATTTTTAAAGAAAAAGGTGATTTTTAATGTATTTTATAAATATTTATGATAAATCAACAAATAAAAGGTGGAAAGAAGAATTTGAAAGTTATTATTTTTTTAGAAAAAGAGTAACAAAATTAAAATATAGCAAAAAGTTAGTTGTTACTAGCAGAAGTGCATTAATTGATTAAAAGACATTTAAAGCCATTTTAAGACACTTTTTAATTAAAATAGTATAAATATACTACCCTACCGTAAAAAGTCGCTCTGTGGGGCTAAAAATAGCCTTAGAATTGATTTTAAAATATTATTTGTTCAACAAAACGAAAATATTAAGTATTTTAGATGTAAAGATATTTAAAATGGTTAATTATACTAGGCGTGGGTGTTTTAGTTCGACAGGTAGAGAATTTTAGTTCCTACGAACGAATAAGAAAGGATTTGATAAAATGAATTGTAAAGAAAGTTTGAAAGAGTATATTAGCAAAGATGAAATATATCAAGACTACAAACAAAACAAATTAATGAACCCTAGTGATTTTGATAAGTTTTGTATTCAGCATTGCAAAGATATTGAAGAATTATTAGAAGAAAATTTAGAATTAGAACAAGCATTAGATGAAAGTGAAAAATTGATAAATACAATATTAAACTTTTCGTTTTTCAAAGAAGAATGCCCTTTAAATTTTAGTTTTGAAGATAATTCAAAAGAAGATAAAGCACAAAATATATTTTATAGTGATGAATATTGTGAAAACAATTGCAATGACATTTATAAAGATTGCTGGTTAAAATATTTTAAAGAATTACAAAAAGCAAAAGGAGATGTTAAGAATGAAAATAACAATGTATGAACTACTAGGGCTAGTAAAAGATGGTAAAGCGCCTAAAAAAATATTATTAAATGGAATTGCATTTGAATATCAAGGAGATGATTATTTATATAAAGATGAAGATAAAAAGGAACATTGGCTATTTAGTACAAGTTATACTGATAAATATATATGGTTAGAAAATTTTTTGAAAGCCGAAGTAGAAATAATCAAAGAAGATAAGAAGATAAAAAAATTAGATGAAATATTAATGATTAATGATTTAATACCACCTTATGGAGAAAATGAATATAAAGCATGGAAAAATATAATAATTCAGCAAAATAAAATTAATGAATTAATAGATGAAATTAACAATTTAAAGGAGAATGATTAAAATATGAAAAGTGCTAGAGAGTTATTTAAAAAATTAGGATATGAATTAATAGAAGATGGCAAAACATATCTAAGGTATGCTAACTATTTTGACAACAAAAAATATATGGGTGGAGAAATGGTAGACTTTGATAAGAAAAATAAAAGATTTAGACTTACAAGAAAAAGTTGTCAAGGCAATATTCATTTTAAATATGGAACTTTAGAAGAATTACAAGCAATAAACCAGCAAATAAATGAGCTGGGTTGGAAATAGAAAGGACTGATATTATGCTTAAAATATTAGAGTTATTTGGTGGAATAGGGGCTTGTAGTAAAGCATTAGATAAATTAGGAATAGATTATGAGATAGTTGATTATGTAGAAATAGATAAATATGCAGTTAAATCATTCAATGCTATACATAACACTAATTTTGAACCGCAAGACATAACAACATGGGATAAAGATATAGAAGTCGATTTAATAATGCATGGAAGCCCATGTCAAGACTTTTCACTTGCTGGTAAACAAGCGGGGGGAGATAAGGATAGTGGTACTAGAAGTAGTTTAATGTATGAAACAATTAGGATAGTAGAAAAATTAAAACCCAAATATGTTATTTGGGAAAATGTAAAAAACTTATTATCTAAAAAACATAGACATAACTTTGATGCTTATTTAGAAAGAATGAATCAACTAGGATATACAAATTATTATCAAGTTCTTAATGCTAAAGATTATGGAATACCACAAAATAGAGAAAGGGTATTTACCATATCTATTAGAAAAGATATTAACAAAGTATTCACATTTCCACCAAAGCAAGAACTTAAATTAAAACTAAAAGATATTTTAGAAAGCGAAGTTGATGAAAAGTATTATTTATCTAATAGTCAAATAGAATATTTAGAATATGGCAAATATAATGCTTCAAAAGTTAGCAATAAAATAAAACAAACAGATACAGGAATATGTCCTACTTTAGATACAATGCAAGGTGGAAATAGGCAACCATTTATTAGAGTAAAAAATGCAACTAAAAAAGGTTATCTTGAAGCTTATGAAGGAGATGGAGTAAACATATCATCAAGAATGAAATATCAAAGAGGTAACGTACAAAAAGAAAGCATACAAACAATAACAACAAGTGGTGGAAATGATAGAGGAGTAGTTGTAAGTGATAAACCTAGAAAAGATATAAAAGAGTTAGAAAAATATTGCGAGTATTGTGGCAAACAACTAGAAAGAAAAAGATTTAATGGTAGATTAGAAGATTTTACAGTATTTAAAAATAGAAAGTATTGTAATAGAGAATGCATGAGAAAAGATTGGGTAAAAATTGGAGATAATCACAATCAATCTTATTCAAATGCACACACAACAGCACGAAAAATAAACGAATTAATTTTACACAAAGAATTATGCGAATTATGTGGCAGTGATACTAATTTAGATATACACCATATTGATGGAAATTGGCAAAACAATAATTTAGATAATCTTATGTGTTTATGTAGAAGTTGCCATACAAAATATGAAAGAAACAAAGACAAGAATGAATTACGAATTAGAAAACTTACTCCTCTTGAGGTTTGGCGTTTAATGGGTTTTGATGATGAAGATTTTGAAAAAGCAAGTAAAGTAAATTCAAATACACAATTATATAAACAAGCTGGAAATAGTATTGTTGTTAATGTATTAGAATCTATATTTAAGGAGTTGATTAAATGATTTTATTTTGTGATACTATATTTTACTTTTTAATCAATTTATGATATAATGATATTGTTGAGTAGCAAGAGAGAATTTATATGAGTATATTGGTATGCTACTCAACATATCTACCAGTATATTCATATAAGTTCTCTTTTGTTTTACTCCGATAGGAGATTATATTATGAAAAGATTAGATTTAACTAATAAAAGATTTGGCAAAATAGTTTGTATTAAACCTTTAAGAGTTAACAACCATAAAGAAGTAGTCTGGTTGTGTAAATGTGATTGTGGCAATTTTTGTGAAAAATCATCAGGTACTTTTAAAAATATTAGTAAGATAGCAAGTTGTGGCTGTATGAAAGGTAAAAAACCTCATATAACTAATTTGGAATTAAAAAATTATAAGCCTATTCATGAATGCTATGTAAACATGAAAACAAGATGTTATAATCCAAATTATGAATTATATTCTAGATATGGTGGCAGAGGAATAAAAGTTTGTGATGAATGGAAAAATAATTTTAAAGAGTTTTATAATTGGGCAATAAATGGTTGGAAAAAAGAATTAACATTAGATAGAATAAATAATGATGATGATTATAAACCTGATAATTGCCGTTGGGTTGACAGAGTTGAACAAGCAAATAATAGACATACTAATTATTTAATAAAATATAAAGGCGAAATAAAAACTATGGCACAATGGTCTAAAATATTGAAAATAGATTATTCTTTTATTCAAATTAGAATGTATAAAAATAAAACTATGGAGGAAGTCGTTGAAGAATGGAATTTAAAAAAGAAAAAATAATTTGCGATACAAGAGAACAAAAAAATCAACATATTTTAAAATATTTTGAAAAAAAAAATATTGAATATGAAACAAAAAAAGTTGATGAGGGGGATTACAAACTTGAAGGCAAAGACACCATTTGCATTGAACGAAAAGGCAATCTCAATGAGATAATGGCAAATATAACTCAGGCAAGGTTTAAACGAGAATTAGAAAGAGCCAAACAAAAAGGTGTTAAACTCATAGTTCTTATAGAAAACTCATCCAATATTAATTCTATTGATGAAATACCTTTAAAATGGAAAAACCAAAGGCTTGAATTTTACAAATTCCAATTAAAAAAGAAATTAGGACTTTATGGTGAATTTAATGAGTGGTATTTATATCGTGAGGCAAAGGACAAAGGTTTAAAACCACGCAAGCCTCCAATAAGCCCTGAACAACTAAGAAAAGCATTACACACTATTGAAGAAAACAAAGAAGATTATGATGTATCTTTTGAGTTCTGTTATAAATCTGAAACAGGGCAAAAGATACTTGAATTATTATCTCAAAAATGATATAATCTAACTAGGTGATAATTATGGGTTGGCTTGAAACATTTTTAAATATTTTATTATCAATAGGAGCATTATTAATCGGCGGGTTAATATGCTCTTTTTTAGTTATTTTAAATATTCACAAGGGAAAAATTTGGGAGGAAATCTATGGAAGATACTTTAAAAAATAAATTAAAATATTTAGTTAACAAAAAGAAAACATTACTTGAAATTTGTGAAACTTTAGAATTGAAAGATTATGAAGTTATAGGGCTTGTCGAACTTATGAAACAAGATGGCGAATTGTTAGATTATGTAAATGGGGAAATTGTGAAACTTAGAAAGCCAATAACAGAAAACAAACAAATAAAGATACCAGTAAAAAATGGCGAAGTAAAATTTTTATCTTTAAGTGATATACATTATGCTTCTAAATGGGATAATCCCCACCTAGTAGATTATGCTTATGAATTGGCAGAAAAAGAAAATGTGGACTTTGTGGTTAACTCTGGAGATATATTTGAGGGAGATTTTCA
>JALFMW010000011.1 GCA_022782605.1 Clostridium sp.
TTTTTATTTTTTCTTTGGTATAATTTCTATCCAGTAATTATCAGGGTCTGCTATGAAGTATATTCCCATTTCTTTATTTTCAAAGCATATACAACCCATTTCTTTATGAAGCTCATAAGCTTTATCAAAGTCTTCAACTTCTAAAGCTAAATGGAATTCATTATCTCCTAAATTATAAGGTCTATCCCAATCTCTTAACCAAGTTAACTCTAATTGATGAGTAGTTGTTCCGTCTCCTAAGTATACTAAAGTAAAACTTCCATCTTCTGCATTCATACGTTTAACTTCTTTTAATCCCAATGCTTTTTGGTAGAATTCTAAACTCTTTTCTAAGTTAAGTACATTAAAGTTATTATGACAAAATGTAAATTTCATATAGTGTCCTCCTCATATAATCGTCTCTTTATCTTTTAGTTAAATATTAATATATTTTATTACATATTACTATAATATTTTATTATTATAACCTTAATTTTGCAATAATTGGATAATGGTCTGACAATTTTTTTATTATAACTCTATAATTTATAGGTTTTATATTGGGAGATGCAAAAATATAATCAATTCTTTCTAATCCAAGTGAAAAAGTTAAAGTATTTGACTTATCTAATTCTTTAGCTACATCTATACAGTTTTCTTCTAAGGTTATATCTGCAGCATTAAAATCTCCTGCTATAATATAATTTTCATTTCCTAAACCATCAATAAAATCCTGCAGTTCTTCTATTTGTAGTTTTTGTTCATTCTTATCTGTTCCCAAATGAACATTAATTATATTAACTTTTTTCCCTCTCACATCAATAACCGTATGTAATAGACCTCTTTGTTCCTTAGAACTACTTAAATAAACATGATTTTGTCTTATTATCTTATATTTCGAATATGTAACTAGTCCATAGTTTGAATTCAAGTTTACTACATTAGCTCCAAAGTGAGAGTTCATTCCCAACTCTTCCTTCAAACTACTTACTTGAAATCCCACCTTTGCAGATTCATTTACTTCTTGTAAACAAATTATATCTGCATCACAGTGTTTCAAAAAATCTATAATATCAAAAAGTGTAGGAAACATATCCTTATCTACTCCACTATGTATGTTATAACTTACTATTTTAATATCAGTATGTAAGCTTTCTTCATTGATATTGTAATTAAATATTATTGTACTAAAAAGTATAATTAATAATAAAAATATTCTCTTCAAATTAATATATCATCAACTCCTTTGTACATACCTTATTATATGTTAATAGTCAAAAATTAAAGACGCCAATAGCGCCTTTAATTTAATGATTCTTTTTTACAACTTTTTCTTTGATTATATAATTGATGACCTTTTTTCTTATATCTTCTGCACCATCTTCATCAACCACATTAATATCAAGAAGCTTCGCTATAGATTTCATATCTTCTCTAGTTTTTGATCTATAACTTTCTATTAAATCTTTTTTTATTTTCTCAGGTTCTAATACATACTCTTCACTATTCCTTTTATATAAAACATATTTTTTAGAGTATTGACTTCTATTATTATAAATATGCTTAGAAACCTTTTTTAATATTTGGCTATATGAATTTTTATTATTTACACCTACCCCTAAATAATTTGCAAATTTTATTAACTCAGTCTTTGACTTGAATAATTCTTGATTTCTAATCATTTTAGCTACTGAAACCATATTTTCTTGATATGCACCATTTTTTAATACTTTTAAGTAAGTTCTATGAACATTAGAATCTCTGCTTATTTTTTTTATATAATTATTTATTACTTTATCTACATTTCCCTCAAAGTATTTTTGTGCTCCTTTTTGAGATACATAATTTTCAATTTCTTTGTGGGCCATATCAAGTATCATATCTTTCAAATCATCTTTATAATATCTAGATTCCATGATACCTCCCCCTTACTAGCAACAATTTTATCTTTACTTATTATATTCAAGTAATTTTAAATTGGTGAATTTGCTAAATATTATCTATTTTAGGTTTACTTAATTATATGATTTTTATTGAAAATTATTAAATTGTTTTAAATTATTGTATAAATTAATTTGATTTGGAAAAACTAGTATTATAAAATCAAACATACTCAATCTCCCCCATTTAGGTTTCTATTTTCCCCCATAAAATAGAAACCTTTTTAATTTAAAATATATAAACTTAAACAACTAATGAATTTCTTGAAGATATAATAAAATCCTTACAATAAAAAAGGAAAAGAAATACTAAAAATATTTCTTTTCCTTTTTTATTTATTCAACACTTATTAATTGAAAACCTAAGTCTTCTATTAATTCTCTTACTTTATCAATATCTACGCTATCTTCCATATTAACTATAGCGTATTTTCCTTCTAAGTTAATTTCTAAAACTTCAACCCCTGCTATATCCTCTGTAAGAACATCTCTTAGATTACCAACACAATGGCTGCATTTCATTCCTTCAATAGATAATTTTCTTTTCATATAGTTACTCCTCCTATTAATTTATTTACTCATTTGTAAATTTGAAATTCCTTTATATATATCAAATTCATTTGGATTAATAGTTCCCTTTAATCTCTTATTAGATACTATAAAATCATCCAATATTCCTAAAGATATAAATGAAGCCTTTTCTACCACATATTTTTGAATTTGATTATAAATCTTTTTAGTTTCACTCTCTGATGTTGATTTTCCTAAAGATTCAATATATGTAGATAATTTTTTATCTTTTATACCACATGCTTCTAGTATTCCCCTAGCATCTGGAACACTTGATAATGAATATCCTACAACAGCCAAATCATAATCCTTAGAATCAAGAGCTTTTTTCAAATCCTCATTATTTAATTCTTTAACACTACTCTTAACTCCTATACTTGATAAATCTTGGCTGATTGTATGTGCAACTTTTACTCTTTCACCATTATCAGATGATACTATTATACTCAATTCTATATTATTAAGAATTTGCTTTATTTCTTGCTTACTAAGCTCACCTTCTGTAGAACTTCCAGATAAATTGTCTTCTATTATTCCTTCTACATTTTCAGAACTTCCTTGACTATCTTCTGATTGTTTTTCTTCTTGAGACTTACTTACTGATTTCAAGCCTGATGCTAAATAATTTAGCGCCTTTTCCTTATCATAAGATATGTTTTTTATATCATTATTATAGTATTTATTTTTTGTATTAAGAGGAAAATTAGATAAATCAGCATTGTCCACATAAGCTTCATTTAAAAGTTTTTCTCTATCTATAGAAGAAGTTATTGCTTTTCTAAAATTAACATTATTCAAAAACTCATTGTCATAATTAAATATGACCATTTCATAATCTCTTCCTTCATATTTAGTTATATTAAATTCTTTTTTATTTTCAAATTTACTCAGCTCTTCCAAGCTTATATTGGCAATATCACTATCAAGTGCAAGTACCATCTCTGTTTGAGATTCTTTGTCAGGTACCATTTTTACATAGATTTCTTTTCTATTTTCGGGTAAGTCCCCAAAGTAATCTTCATTTCTCTCAAGTATAATATACTGTCTATCTTCATATTTTTTTATTTTATAAGGTCCATTGCCTAATAGATTATTTTTGTATTCGCCTATTTGTGAAGTATTTAAACTACTAAGTTTATCTTTTGAAACAATAGGGAAAGTCAACTTATCTATGGCAAAGGGATCATTCTCTTTTAGCTTTATTGTGAAATTTTTACTGTCGCTTATATGTATTGACTGTATATTATCAACTAAAGCAACATATGGGCTCTTACTATTTTTCTTAATCAGATCAACAGTATAGCTTACATCACTTGATGTTACTTCTTTCTTATTATGCCAAGTTGCATCTGAAGCTAATTTTATCCTTATACTTTTTCCATCTGATGATAGGGTATATTTTTCCACTAATCTAGGCTCAACATTATAATTTTCATCCATCTCAAATAAACCATCATAAATTAAGTTCATTATATAACTTACTGATTTATTGGTGTTTAATATTGGATTTATAGTCTCTGGAAATATAGTTGTTAGATGAATATAATCCGATTCTTGAATGTTATATTCACTTATTTCGTTCTTATTATTATCGTCTATTTTATTCGATTTAGTACATCCTATAGTTCCCAGAGCTACTGTCAAAACAACGGCTAGAAGTTTTATTAATTTTTTACTCATCAGTTCCTTCCTTCCTTGCTGTATAACTTATTATATTGTTCATAATTTTTCTTTACTTTCTGCAAATAACTATCAGTTTCTGAAAAAGGAATAATTCGTAAATTTTCTCCGTCATAGCTATATTCTCGATCTGATAGCCATTTTTTAACATTACCAGAACCACCATTATAGGCTACTATTACCAAATCTGTTTTACCAAATTCCTTGTATAGTGTATTTAAATACCAACAGCCTATTCTTATATTAGTTTCTGGATCGTAAATATCAATATCGTCACTTAACTCTAATTGCTCTATTGCCCAATCTCGTGTAATATCTGCAATTTGCATTAAACCTTTTGCACCTCTACGAGATAATGCTTTTTCATTGAATTTACTTTCTGCTTTTATAATACTATATACTAAATTTTCATCTAAGTTATACTCTTTTGAATATTTTTCAACATACACAGAGTATTTTCTAGGATATAATATGGACATGATTTTATTACTTTCTAAAAAAATCATTCCCCCTAAGATTATAATAACAGATAAAATTAAAATACTTTTCTTACTCACGCCATTTCTCCTTTATATAATTCATAAATATAAAAGCTTTTTTCCTTAACTCGCTTAATGTAGCTGAATTATCTATTACATAATCTGCATATTTTACTTTATTTTCTTGACTCATTTGAGATTTTATTCTACCTAAAGCTTCTTCTATAGAACAATTATCTCTAGCTATTATTCTTTCTATTTGTATATTTTCTTTACATGTTACTACTAGTAATTTGTCAATAAAATTTAAATAATCAGATTCAACAAGTAATGCTGCATCTAAAATTACTATTTCTTCATTTTGACTTTTATACTCTTCTATTTCATCACTGACTTTCTGTCTAATCACTGGATGTGTTAATTTATTGAGCTGAATTAGTTTTTCATCATCACTAAAAACTATTCTGCCTAAGGCTTTTCTATTTAAAGAACCATCTTCATTTTTTATATCGTTACCAAAAGTTTCATAAACTTTTCTTAGTAATTTTTCATCGTCATAAATTTGCCTTGCAATAATATCTGCGTCAATAATTTTTATACCTTCAGCTCTAAATATATCTGATAAACTACTTTTGCCGCAACCTATATTTCCAGTTAATCCTACAACAAGCATATTAACACCTACTTTGTTTCAAACCATGAATCTCCCACATTTAAATCTACATCTAAATGTACTTGTAAGTTAACTGCTGATTCCATTTCTTCTTTTACTATATTACAAACTTGATCTAATTCTTCTTCTACTGCTTCAACTATAAGCTCATCGTGTACTTGTAGTATTAATCTAGATTTAAGATTTTCATCTTTTAATCTAGTAAATACATTTACCATAGCTATTTTTATAATATCAGCTGCACTTCCTTGTATAGGAGCATTCATAGCAAATCTCTTTCCTTGGTTTCTTACCATAAAATTACTTGAATTTATCTCTGGTATATATCTTCTTCTATTAAATATAGTCAGTGCATATCCATTATCTGTTGCATTTTTTATAGCATCATCCATAAATACTTTGATTTTATCATAATTTGCAAAATAGCTTTCTATATAAGCTTTAGCCTGTGGCACTGGTATATTTAAGTCCTGAGATAAACCAAAATCAGTTTTACCATAAACTATACCAAAGTTTATAGCTTTAGCTTCACTTCTTTGTTTAGAAGATACATCATTCACATCAACACCAAATATTTGAGATGCAGTTTTTGAGTGAATATCTATATCATTTTGGAAAGCTTCTATCATATGTTCATCTCCACTCATATGAGCTAATACTCTAAGTTCAACTTGAGAATAATCCGCATCTACTAATTTTGAATGTTCATCTGCAATAAATACTTTTCTTATCTCTCTACCCATTTCTGTTTTAACAGGTATGTTTTGTAAGTTTGGCTCTGTTGAAGATATTCTTCCTGTAGTTGTTATAGTTTGATTAAATGAAGAATGAATTCTTCCACTTATAGGATTTATTATTCCTAATAACCCCTCTACATAAGTTGAGTTTAACTTAACTATTTGTCTATATTCAGTAATTTTATCTATTATCTCATGTTTGTCCCTAAGTTTTTCTAATACATCTGCACTAGTTGAATAGCCTGTCTTAGTTTTTTTAATTACTGGTAACTCAAGTCTTTCAAATAATATAACTCCTAGCTGTTTTGGTGAGTTTATATTAAACTTTTCTCCAGCTAGTGAGAATATTTCTTCTTCTAAGTTTGAGATTATTTCTTTAAATTTATTTCCCAATTCATTAAGTTGATTTTTATCTACTGCCATACCACAGTATTCCATAGACCCTAACACTTCAACTAAAGGCATTTCCACATCATAGAATAAGTATTCCATATCCATATCTTTAAATGTTTTTTCCATCATTGGATATACATTATAAACTGTGTTTAATATTTCTCCAAAATATGTAGAAAGTTCTTCTAAACTTAAGTCACTAAACTTTTTAGCTTTAGCACCTTTTCCTAGTAATTCTTCTTGAGATTTTATTTTTTTAGTTAAATATTTCATAGCTATATCGCTACATTCATAAGATGTTGATGATTTTGAATCTATTAAATATTCACCTATTGCTATATCAAAGAACATATTATTTATTTCTATATTATATGGTTTGAAAGCTAAATAGTCATCTTTTAAATTGTAACCTATTTTTTTGATTTCTTCATTGGAAATTATATCTTTTATTAATTCTAATTCTTCATCATTTATATAATAAATATTTTCTCCATCTGCACTTAAGAAAACATACATTAAGTTTTGCTCTAGTATATTTCCTACTTTACTTACAGTTTTTATAAATAATTTATTAGTTTTTTCTACTTCTTTTTTAAACTCTAAAACATTATCTAAGTGAGATATTTTAAGTTCAGACTTTTCTTCTACAGTAGATTCTCCTTCTACATCATCCATAGCTAAAACTTGTTTTATTAATGTAGTAAATCCAAATTTTTTAAATTCTTCTATTACTGCTTTTTTATCGTAATCTCCATATGATAATTCATCTAAGCTTATTTCTATTGGCACATCTCTTATAATTGTAGCAAGCTTTTTACTAAATATTGCTTGTTCTTTATTTTCTTCTATTTTCTTTTTAACACTTCCTTTTAATTGGTCTATGTTTTCTATTATATTTTCTATTGAAGAAAATTCTTTTATAAGTTTTATACCTGTTTTTTCTCCTATACCTGGAACACCTGGTATATTATCTGATTTATCTCCCATTAATCCTTTTAAATCTATAAATTGTGTCGGAGTCATTTCATATCTTTCTACAACTGAATCATAGTTGTATTCTTCTACTTCTCCCACACCTTTTTTAGTGATTAATGTAGTTGTTTTATTTGATGCAAGTTGTATAGCATCTTTATCTCCAGTAACTATGTAAACTTCAAAGTCGTTATCTTCTCCCATTTTCGCAACTGTACCAATTAAGTCATCAGCTTCATATCCTGCCATTTCCATTCTATGTATATTAAAAGTATCTAATAATTCTTTTAATGGTTGTAATTGTTGACCAAGTTCATCAGGCATTTTCTTTCTTCCTGCTTTGTAGTCAGCATACTCTTTATGTCTAAATGTTGGGGCTTTTTTATCAAATGCAACACTTATATGAGTTGGTTTATAGTCATCTATTATTTTAAATAACATTCTAGTAAAACCATATACAGCATTAGTATGTAATCCTTCACTATTAGTCATATCTGGTAATGCGTAAAATGCTCTATTTATTATGGAATTTCCATCTATAATAATCAATCTTTTGTCCAAATTTATCACTCCTATATTTTTCAAAGTTATATATTAATATATTTTATTATATACCCACATATCATTATTTAATAATACCACAATAATCAAATTATATTAAGGTATTAAAAAATATTATTGTCTATATATCAATAATTATTATTTTTATATAAATTATGCTTTATGCTTGATTTCAACTTAATGCTTTGTTATACTTTAAGAGTAATTTAAGTATGCCGGATTGGTGGAATGGCAGACGCGACGGACTCAAAATCCGTTGGTAGCAATACCGTATGGGTTCAAGTCCCATATCCGGCACCAATTATTTAAACTGTTTAAGATTTTCTTAAACAGTTTTTTTATTTTTTATAGTTACTTTTCTTCAATTAAATTAATAATAGCCTGATGAAGTCCTGTACTAGATAGACCAGAAAACATTCTTCCTTAAATCTTCATTCACCACATATTACTATTAACAAAACAAAAAAGACTAAAAGAATTAACTTCCTTTAGTCTCTTATTAGACAAATTATAATCAAATATTAACAAATCTAGGCGTGAACCTTTATTTATGTTTTTATTTAACTCAATAATTTATCCTTAACTAATTTATTTTTTCACACCATACACTCATAACTTGATATACCCCGTCTACTAAACCTTGATTTTCATTTATAATCTTAACTTTCACCCCATCATACTTTTTTCCAAAGTTTTTCTCCACAGAACTTAAATACCTGCCTTCATTCTTGATATACTGAAAATATTTTTCTTTACTAAATCTATATTTAAAATTTTTATCAAATCCCATATTTCCCCCTCCTTTTATATATTTAAAAAGACTTGAGGAAACCTCAAGTCTTTATTTATTATGCATTTATCTGATTATTTAGACCTTGTACTTTTTCAAATTCATCAATTATATCTTGAGAAGGTTCTTTATCCATTTTACTTACAATGTATATAACTAAAGCCGATAATAAGAATCCTGGCACTATTTCATATAAACTAAATATTCCTCCCAAAGCAACTCCTAGTCTTCTCCAAATTATAGCACTTACCCCTCCTGTAACCATACCTGCAATGGCACCTTTTTTAGTAGTTCTTTTCCAGAACAATGAGAATAGTACAATTGGACCAAATGTTGCTCCAAATCCTGCCCAAGCATTTTCAACTAGTCCCAAAACTGTGTTATTTGGATTAGTGGCTATTATAGCTGCAATTAATGCCACAACTATAACAGTTCCTCTACTAACCATCATTGCTTCTTTTTCACTAGCATTTTTTCTAATCTTAGTTTTATAAAAATCCTCTGTTATAGCAGATGCTGTTACAAGAAGTTGAGAGTCTGCTGTACTCATAATAGCTGCAAGTATTGCTGCTAAAAATATACCTGCAAATACTATTGGGAATATTGAAAGTACCATTTTTATATAAACTGTTTCCCCTGCTGTAGCACTTAAATCTTCACTTAAATAAACTCTACCTAATAAACCAACTAATACTGCTGCTGCTAATGAGAATATTACCCATACCATGGCTATTCTTCTAGAATGTTTAATATCATCAGCATTTTTTATTCCCATAAATCTAACTAGTATATGTGGTTGACCAAAATATCCAAGTCCCCAAGCCAGTGAAGAAACTACTGATATTAAAGCAACTCTATTTCCATCAGATGCAGTGAAAGCATTTAATAATTCAGGATTTACTGAATTAATATTTGCCATAGTTGCACTAAGGCCTCCCATACTTTCAACTGCAGCCACTGGAACTATTACTATCGCCATAAACATTAACATACCTTGAACTAAATCTGTCCAACATACAGCAAAAAATCCACCTGCAAAAGTATAAGAAACAACCACTAAAACAGCTATTAGCAATGCCATATTATAATTTATATTAAATACTGTTGAAAATAATTTTGCTCCACTTACAAATCCTGATGCTGTATATACTAAGAAGAAAATTAGTATAAATAGTGCACTTACAAGTCTTATAATATGCCCTTCATCTCTATATCTATTTCCTAGGAAACCTGGTATAGTTATAGCGTTTCCACATATTTCAGTATAATTTCTAAGTCTTTTAGCAACGAATTTCCAATTTAAATAAGTTCCTATAGCTAGACCTACACCTATCCAACCAGCTTCTAATCCCGATAAGTATGCAGCTCCAGGTAGTCCCATTAATAACCATCCACTCATATCTGATGCTTGAGCACTTATGGAAACAACCCATTTACCTAAAGATCTACCACCTAAATAGTAGTCTGCTGTATTGGATGTTCTCTTAAATGCTACAATTCCTATGACTAACATCATTAATAGGTATAATACAAATATTACAATTATGGTGATATTATTCCCTATCATAATAATTCCCCCTTTAAAATTTATATTCCTATTGATGTTTAGATTTTAATGTTATCTTTACAATTTCTGGCTTACAATTAATTCTAACTAGTACTTTAGATCCTCCTAAACCTTTAGTAACTATCATTGTAGAATTATTTTTATTATATTTTCCTAAATCATACTTAGGGAAAAAATGTCTATTTGGTGATAATAACCCTCCCACATAAGGAAGTCTTATTATTCCTCCATGAACGTGTCCAGCTAAAATAAGATCTGCTCCCCATTTTTCATACTCCTCAAAGTAAAAAGGAGTATGCGCTAATAAAATATTGTATTCTTTTTTATTTATAGTCGGTAAGTTTTTTTGTAAAAAATCTTTACCTAGGTCAATACTCTTATCCTTATCAAATAAGTACTTATAACATCTAAATGGTATAGTTAATCCATAAAGATTAATATGACTATCACCTTTTTTTATTTGAATCATCTCATTGTCTAGATGTACTGCTGGTATTTTTTTTAATTGTTTAAAATATTCTAAATACATATCTTTATACTCTTTTATCAAAGCTTTTTGCTCATGATTTCCGGTAATATGATATACCTGATATTTCTTTACTAAATTATTGAACAAATCTAAAGCCACTTGATAATTTTTATTTTCTCCATCAATTATATCACCTGTAATAAATACTACTTGAGGATTTATTTGATCTATTTTGCTAATTAATTTACAGTTGTTTTTACCAAATGATTTATTATGTAAATCACTAATTTGAAGAATTACATAGTTATCAAATTCTTTAGGTATTTTTTCATTTTCAATAATGTAATTTGCTATTTCTATTTTATCCATATATTATTTTGCTCACCTACTATTTATGATTATTAAAAAAGTTATAGATTTTATCAGAATCTATAACTTATGTATGATTATTTATTTAGCGTTATATTTTTAATTGTACTTAGAACTTCATCTTTATTACTAAGAACTTTTATTTGACTTATCTTATTGTTTTTTACAAATATAGCTAACAGTTTATTACCTTCATCTAATTTATAAACATTTATATATTTATTATCAAGTAAATAAGCATCATATGATACTTTTTTATCTCCTACTATTTTCTCCATATCATTTGAATCAATACCAATAAATTCATCTAAATTCTTTTTATTTAAATTATCTAGCTTAACTATATCTCCATTTGTATAACAATTTATAAGTATTTTAGATTTAATCAATGAGTTACTTAAACTTGGGCTAGAGTAGTCAACTATTTGCACCTTTTTAACCTTGTCATTCTCCAATTGAAGGTACAAAGCACTACTATTAGTTACTTCATTAGATACATCTTTTAAATATACTAAGTTCACATCTGTTAACTTTTCTACATCTTCTACATTTTCTATATCATTAATTTTACTTTTATCTATCCAATATGCTGTAGCATTAGGTTCCCCCAAATTACTTAAAATATATTTATAATCTTTATCAATTATTTCATTAATATCATTTTGAACCTTAGTCATCGTTCTTTGTTTTGTGGCTTCATCTGGTAAAGTCGTACTATCTTTGCTGACTTGATAATTGGAGCATCCAGTAAAAAATATTGTTAAAATAATCAATGTAGATAATGATTTTTTTATATTCACAAATTTATCCTCCTTATATCAAGTATCAATATACGTTTCGTCTTATTAGATACTTTTTCTTATTTTTTCTTATTAAAAGATTATAACCTATAATATGCTGAATTTGATAACAATTATTATTTTGTAATTTTTTTGTAATACAAGTCAGTAAGATATCGATTTCTTACTTTAAATATAACAAAATTCATACAAAAAATCAACAACCCCAATTATTCACATAAGTTTTACCTTTCAGGATTGTATGCAGTACTTTTATATTTATATGATTATCCCCCTCTAAAATTAATAGTTCTTCTATAATAATAAAGGACATTCTATCAAAAAATAAAATGCCCTTTATTATTATAAGTTTATATTAAAAAATGCTTTGTATCCTCTATACATTTCAAAAATATCTGCTTTTGATGAAACTTCATATGGTGCATGCATACTCAGTAGCCCTACTCCACAGTCTAAAACTTCAGCTCCGTAATTAGCTAATATGTATGCTACAGTACCACCGCCTCCTTGATCAACTTTCCCAAGTTCACCAGTCTGCCATACTATATTTTCTTTATTAAATATTCTTCTCACTTCGCAAACAAATTCTGCATTTGCATCACTTGTTCCACTCTTTCCTCTTGAACCAGAGTACTTCATAATAGCAACTCCTTTGCCCATATGAGCTGAGTTTGCTTTTTCATAAGCAGAAGAGAAATTTGGGTCATATGCTGCATTAACATCGCCAGATAATACTCTTGATTTAGACATAGCTCTTTTTATTTTTAAATCAGAGTAATTTCCTTGTAAGTTTATTAATTCTGCAACTGTATTTTCAAAGAATTTAGAGTGCATACCAGTGTTTCCATATGAACCCGTTTCTTCTTTATCTACACATAAAGTAACTGCTGTATACTGTGGTTTTTCTGTTTCAAATATAGCTTTTACTCCTGCAAAAGCACATACTCTATCATCTTGTCCATAAGATATTACCATTGATTTATCAATTCCTAAATCCCTAGCTTTTCCCGCTGGAACAACCTCTATTTCAGCACTTAAAAAGTCTTCTTCTGTCATATTATATTTTTCATTTAATAATTTTAACATATTATATTTTACAGCATCTTTTTCTTTTTCATCTACAGGTATACTACCAATTAATACATTTAAATCTTCTCCGCCAATGGCTTCGTGTAGTTTCTTTTGATTTTGTTCTGAAGATAAGTGAGGTAATAAATCATTTATGCAAAATACTGGATCATCTTCATCATCACCTATGGCAATATCAATTTTTGTTCCATCATGTAGTATTACAACTCCGTATAGTGCTAAAGGCATTGATACCCATTGATATTTTTTTATTCCACCATAGTAATGAGTTTTGAAATATGCTAAATTATCATCTTCATATAATGGATTTTGTTTTAAGTCTAATCTAGGTGAGTCTATATGTGAAGCTATTATCTTCATACCTTCTTCTATATCTTTTTCACCTATTACAAATAAAGCCACACCTTTATCTTTATTGTCTGCAAAGATTTTATCTCCACATTCTATTTTTCCTTTTTTTATAGCTTCTTCTATTGATATAAACCCTTGTGATGAAGCTTGTCTAATTATTTCTCTTGCACATAATCTCTCTGTTTTACTTTTGTTTAAGAAATCAATATATTCTTTTGAGTATTCAAAAGCATTCTCCATATTATTCATTTCTTTTATAACTTTCCAACCATTTGCAAATTCATAATTTAAATTCATTTTACAACCCCTATTTAAAAATTTTTATTATAATTAATTATTATTTTTCTTTACTAATTCATCATATTCTTCTTGAGTATGCACTACTCTAACATTTTCAAGTCTAGATCTAAAGTGAGCTCTAAAGTTTTCTAAGTATTCTTTTCTTAATACTTCTCTTTCTGCTAGTTCTTCCTTTGTTAATCCTTCTTCTTTATTTTTCTTTGCTAAAAAGTTTATTCTATCTAATTTCTTTTGATCAAACATGATGTTCCTCCTAAATTTTCTTGTCTTTGTTAATAAAATATTTTATTACTTCTTATAGGTTCTCCATTTTTATAAGATGTAATAAACTCTTCTAAATTGTTTTTTATTATAGTTATTCCTTTTTCTATATCCTCAATTTTTTCGTTAGCTATATTTATTCTAAAAAACCTATCATCCATTATATTATCAAAAAAATAAGTTCCTGGTGTAATACAAACGCCCTTTTGAATCATAAAGTTATAAAAAGCTTGTGATGAATATCCTCGTGGTAATTCAAGAAAGAAATTTAAACCACCTTGTGATTTACTTATTTTTAACTTGTCACCTAAGCTCTCTTCCAATAGAGCTTTTGTTTGTTTATATTTTTTAGTATATACTTTATCAATGCTTTTTAAATATTCTTCCCAATTATAATACTTCATATAATAGTACATTGATTTTTGTATAAGTGCTGGTGTTGATATATCAGAAGAATATTTTGCCCAAAGAATTTTCTTTTGAAGTTCCTTTGGTATATCTACTATACCAATTCTAAGTCCTGGCATAAGTATTTTTGAAAAAGATTTAATATAAATAACTCTATTTTTCATATCATAACTTTTAAGTGGTAAATTATCTTCACTATCAAAAGTAAAATCACTTATAAAATCATCTTCTAGAATATAAAAATCATATTTTTCACTTAATTCTATTAATTTCTTTTTCTTATATTTAGTATATGATATGCCTGTTGGATTTTGAAAATTTGGCATAACATATATTAATTTAGGTTTTATTTTCTCTAACTTAAGTTTCAATATTCCTATATCTATGCCATCATCTAACATAGGAATAGGAATAACCTTAGCGCCCCTACTTTTAAAAACTTCCAACGCTCCATTATAAGTAGGTTCTTCCACAAATACAACATCAGAATAATTAATTAGTCCCTTACAAACTATATCTATACCTTGTTGAGCTCCAGATATAATTTGAATATTTTCCTTATTTGTATTTATTTTTTTCTTTTTTAAGTATGTACACAATTCATCTCTTAATTCTTCAGATCCTTTTCCCTCATCATATTCAAATATAGATGCTCCATCCTTTTCCAAAGCCATATTTATAGCCGATTTGAAATTTTCTAAAGGAAACATATCTTTTGAAGGGTTACCACTTTCAAAGTGTATCATATGTTGATGATTTACTGCATTAACTTCTTGTTCTTTATTTTTTATATTAAGTGAAGATACAAAAGTTCCACTTCCTATAATTTTATATACATAACCTTCTTTTTCAAGCAATTCATATACTTTAACAATAGTTGCATTATTTACATTTATATAATCTGCTAACTTCCTTATAGGTGGAAGTTTTTCATGTTCTTTTATTTGACCCTGAACAATTAATTGCTTAATATGATTATAAATTTGAATATATTTACTATTGTTATTTTCAAATTTTAATTTGTATTTATCCATTTAATCACCACTTACTTATTTTTAGATTTATTGATGTTTAAATATGTATTTGTTACCATTAATATATATAATACCAAATTTTCTATGAAAGGGGAATTAATAATGTTATATGATTATCACGTCCATTCTAACTTCTCTCCTGACAGTAAAACTTCCATGACAAAAATGATTGAAACATGCATAAACCTAGGTTTGAAAGAAGTTTGTTTTACAGATCATATGGATTATGATGTGAAACAAACTGATAAATTTGTGCTTGATTATAAAGAATATCTAAAAACATTGGAGCTAATGCAAAATAAGTATAAAGGGAAAATTACCATAAAAAAAGGAATTGAGCTAGGACTTCAGCCCCATCTTATTGAAAAATATAATCAAGATATGAAAAATTATAAGTTTGATTTTATAATTTGTTCTCAACATGCTATTGATAAAAATGATCTTTATTATGATGAATATTTTAAAAATAAATCTCAAAAGGAAGCCTATGAAGTTTATTATAAAACACTTTATGATATAATCAAAAACTACAACAATTACAGCGTTGTTGGTCATGTTGATTTAATTAAAAGATATGGCAATTACAGTAATATTCTTAAAGATAGTTTATTTATAGATATTATTGAGTCAATTTTAAAAGAGGCTATATACAAAGGGAAAGGTATTGAAATTAACACTTCTTGTTTTAGATATAAACTGCCCGATTTAACACCTTCTCGAAAGATAATTTCTCTCTATAAAGACTTAGGTGGTGAAATTATAACTACCGGTTCTGATGCTCATTCTCCAGCGTTCATCTCTTGCAAATTTGATTATATATGTTCTTATTTAAAAGACTTAGGATTTAAATATATTTCTACCTTTAATAGTTTGAAACCAAATTTTATAAAATTATAATTATTTTTTAGCCTTCACAGGAATACATTTTAAGTATGTGGAGGTGATTTTTTTGAAATTTACCAATAAAATTCCTAATCTAGTTCTATCAACTATAATTCTATTCATATCAAACCTTATTGTAAGAATATTAGGTTTTTTATATAAAATTTTTCTATCCCGGGTCATGGGCGATGTGGGCCTTGGTATATATCACATGATATTCAACTTTTTAATGATATGTATAGCTCTTACAACTACTGGAATACCCACTGCTCTTTCGTGTTTAGTTGCAAAAGAAAATGCCCTACAAGACAAAAAAGATGCAAATATATTTTTTATATCTACTTTATATGTAGCATTTTTTATCTCTTTACTTATTTCATTAATAGTATCTTTTAATAGTACTTATTTATCTTTTAGACTTTTACACGATGAAAATTTAAATTTATTTGTTCTTTCTATTTGTCCAGCTATAGTTATTATTTCAATATCAAATGTATTAAGAGGATATTTTTATGGAATTAAAAAAGTCATGGTTCCTGCTATAGGTCAAGTAATTGAACAAGTTACAAGAATATTATTTGTATTTTTGTTGGCAATGTACATAAGTGATAAGGCAATGATTTGTTATGTAACACTTCTTGCTATTTCCATTGGTGAAGCAACTAATGTGATTTACATGAGTATTTGTCTTTATAAAGAATCATCCTTATACAATAAGTTTACTATTAGACTTAGAGATTTTTACTATTCATCCATGGAAACATTAAAAATGGCTTTACCTATCACTTGTAATAGAATGTCTTCTGTCATTTTACAATCAGTAAGTTCTATGATAGTTCCTTCAAGACTTATTTTATCTGGAATTTCCTACACTCAATCAATAGGACTTTATGGAGTAATTTCTGGAATGGTTATGCCATTTGTTTATCTTCCATTTACAATAGGTTCTGCTTTAGTAGTAAACTTAATTCCAAGTATTTCTCAAGAAGTTGCTTTGGATAAAATTAAAAATATTAAAATCAAAATTTATTATGCTCTTGTTTTAACCATAGGTGTTGGCATAGTATCTTCTTTATTTTTTTACTTTTTGGGTGAAGAACTCTGCGATATTGTATTTCATAATAAAATTGCAGGTATTTATCTTAAAAGTATGTTTTTAGCTCCTCTTTTTCTCAGCTTAAATCAAACTTTATCAGGAATACTTCATGCCATTAGAAAAGAAGTTATATCTAGTATAAATACTATTGTCGGTATGATTTTACAAGTTATTGCAATATACTTTTTATTACCAGTTCCTAGTCTAAATATGTATGCATACATTTATGCTATAACTGCCACAGCTATCTTAACTACTCTACTTCATTCTATTGTTTTAATAAGAGCTCTAAGAAAATTTTAAAAGTAGGTGATATTTTGATTAATGAGATAAAGCCTTTTTATATTTACGAAGAAAATAATTGTTTATTTATAAAAAATATAAATGAAAAAATAGATAAAATATCAAATAATATTGTATCTTACTGTGCTAATTTTGATGACAGAAATTTTATTCATATTTGCTCCATTGATACAAATGGAAAACTACTACACTTCATATATAAAAACGGTAAAATCAGAAGAAGATCTCTTTGTAAAGTTTGTCATAATGTAAGTAATTTAATAAGCATGAGACTATTTATTATTCGCAATTACTTAAATGTTTTCTTAGTAGAAGAATCTTCTCTTAAAGAAAATTGTTATAGAATTTCTCACTATAATTTTAGTCCTACTAATTATAATATCCAAAAACACTATTTCAATAATACCATAAAAAATAATGAATCTCTTTATAAGTTAAATATAGATGATATGGGTAATATGATTTTTACTTATGATTACTCTGAACAGAATAAAAGATCTGAAGTATCAACTCAGACTTTTGTTTTTAACAACAGTAATAGAAAATGGACTCCTACCCATAATTTGCTTAGAACTTGCTCAACTTTTTCTAATTTTAAATCTTATTCAACTATTAAAGATGATATTTTTGAATATTGTTACAGCATAATTTACAAAAAAAATTAAATTATTTAATATATTGTAAAGAGGGCTACCAATATTGATAACCCTCTATCTTGTAGAGTAAAAGCATTTCACTTAATCTTTAGTTTGATGTGTCATTATTTTTATATAACTTTCTATTGTCCACAACTTGGAAAACTACATACATTTGCAAAAGTATCAACTACTCTTGGAGTAATTCCTTGAGATATTCCTAAAACTACTATTTGATCATTTATCAAAACACTAACTGTTTCTTCTATACAACAAATTAGATCTATTCCACTTGGTATTGATAATTCAAAGCAATCATCACAATCGCATCCGCAGCAATCTTGTATACAGATATATGCTTTAGATATACAATCAACTGTTAAACTAGTTTGATAATCTTGTCTTAATCTAAATGATCTTCCATTAGATGGACAACAAATTCTAGCAGCTAATGTGTTATATCTGAATTCTACAGAATCAACTCTGCATAGTTGTCCTCCCATTTGTCTAGTTGCTGGATAAGCATATGCTACTATTTTAGTACATCCACAATGACCTCTTAATTCAAGCACTAAGTCATTTGCTATTACTGTTAGTCCTCTTTCTTTGTAAGATACACTTTGACCTTTATTACGTTGGCAACAAGTTGAGTTTCTTTCAGGGCAAACACCATATTCAAATACAGTATCACAAGGTGCATTATCTTCAAGCTCTGTAACTTCAAAATCTTCTACTGTTGGATATCCTGGCATAACTTCTAATGAACTGTAATTCATGCAAACTTCATCTATTGTAACATTTGCTAATCCTGATGCAGGTATATTTCCATCAATTTCTACTACATCATAATCAAAGTATAAAGGTTCTCCATTTGGTCCAGTTGCATCTGTGAATATTTGGAATTGAACTGCATCATATATTCTTTGTCCTTCTAATGCCACTGGGCAAGCATTTTTTGCTGTATAAGTTGGGCAGATTCCATTACAGCATTGATCTCCTGCACAAGGATTTGCCACACAAGTATCAGATTCTGCTTGACATGGTTCACAATATGATTGTTGTGGTTTTTTAACTTCACAAACACATTCACATTCATAACTTTCATGTTCATGTTTTTGATGATGATTTTGATTATTGTTTTGGGATGGACTTGCAAATTGAGGTTCTTGAGGATTGCAACATCCATTATTATTGCTGTTATTGTTATTACTATTGCATCCATTATTATTGTTTTTATTTTTACAACCTCTTTCAAATTGTTCCATTTCCATTATTGATTCATCTTTGCATGAATTGGCAACTGTAGACATTTGTTTGTTGTACATCTTTTTCTTGCTTCTTTTTAGGTCACGCATTTTTTGTTGTCCCCCTTTAATGATATTTATAAAATGTCCTGGCTTTTTAAGCCTAATTAATATTATGCATTTTAAAGAATAAGTGTGACTTAAGATATCTAGCTATAACAAAAATAGAATATAAATTTGTTTTGTAAATATATTTATAGTATGAAGTTTTTAGGAGGTTAAAAATGAGTTTTATAAATGAGCGATATGCTATAATTAGACGAAGTGATAAAAATATGTTTTATATGTATCTAGGTAATGATGGTCTTTATTATAACTATTATGATGCTGATGGATGTATTGTTCATAAAGGTAAATTAATTAGTGATATGGACTTAGATTTCACTAAGTACTCTTTTTCACTTGATAAAGATGATAATATTTATTGCATCTACTGTGATAACTCCTTACAAATATTAGAGTGTAAAAATAATTCTTTTATTTTTACTAAAACAGAATATATAACTTATAATTACAAAAAGTTCGGAGTAGCATTTCCTTACGTTAAATATATAGAAAATAACCCTCATATATTTTATTATGTCTTTAATAATAATTCTAATAATACATGTGCTCTTTTTCATCATTATAAACATGATGATTATTGGATAGAAAATAAAATTGACTTTATAAATACTATTATGCTTGATAATTTTACCGTTCTATGGAATGAAGTTGCCCCAACTATTTTTTATTTGAATTTAGTAAATGGATGTGAAGAAATTTTTTCATCTAGATTTAATCTTGGGACATTTACTTGGAGTGAACCTGTACAGATTACAAATACAGGGCATAATAAACTTTATTTAAATGTTATCAGAGATAGTATTAATTTCTACCATTTTTGTTTTTGCGAATATGAAAATAACGGATATCTAGTAAAATACATAAACGGATATCTTAATGAAAAAAAATTTAATTTAAAAACTTTAGCCTATTTAAGTGAGCCATCAACTTGTATATATCCTTCTTTAGTTAAAGTAGATTCCAAACTTTATGTATCTTGGGTAAATTTCAATAAGTTATTTACTTCAAGCTCTACAAGTTGTGGTACATTTTGGTCAAAACCTATTATAGATGAGTTTTCAAAAGATGATAAATTTATTAGATCTACATTCTTTTCTAATTACAAAGATGATTTGAAATATAATGTAAGTCATGTTTTCTCAACATTGGATGATGTTGGCATATTAGGTATTTGGAATGAATAATTTTGCAAAATAAAAATGTTGCTAATAAAAGCAACATTTTTTATTCCCAAGGCACCGTTGGTCCTATAAATTCAGACCCGAGAATCTCCCAGGTGGGTGATCTGCTCATAAGTTCAAACTCCTTTGTATAAATACAATGGCCTCTTACTATTATAAGACCCGATCTCCCGTATAGTGCATGTCGGTTGAATTTAAAGGAAGCCTGTCGCATGTCCCAGGATCTTTTTCTTTTTTATTTATATTTATTATAATACAAAATCGAATATAATTAAAGTAGTTTATTCTGTAATTTTTTTAAAATATAAGTTTTTTTACCATTTTGTACTATTTGTTTTATTTGATTAAATATTTTTATCTCTTATACATTAGTTTTACTATTTCTCTTTTCTTTTTTACTTCTCTTTTTTCTTGATTTATTTTTATTATATTTTTTATTATTAGACACAGCTTTATTTACCTCTAAATATTCATCGTAGTCATCTTCAAATGATTCTTCTGAATTATATATTTCTTCTTCATCTACATCGTAATTTTCAACTTCCACATACTCATATTCTTTATTCTCTTCTTCATCTTGCTCCTCATCATCGTCATCATCTAAACTTCTCAAAAGACTTCCCAGTAATTTCAAATTGCTAATACTTCCCAAGTTACTTATATCAGCAAGAGAACTTAATCTAAATCCTCCACCTTCTTCTCCATCCGGTAAAAATAGCTCTGCAAATAAGTCAATCATTTTTTTCATTTCAAGAGCTCTCTCTACTGATTGTTTTTTCTTTTCTGGAAAAACCTCTAAAATTTCTTTAATCATCATATTTTTCTTATCTTCTTCATCCATACTTCTAAAAAATTCACTTTCATCTTCTTCGCTCAAAATACTAATGTCATTTAATTTTTTTATCCCTTTAACTAAATCAAGAACACTTTCCAACTTTATTAGAATATTTCGCTCTTCCTTATTCATGTACTTTTTTGTTCTTGTTATTATTTCCATTCCTCTATCCAAATCTTCTTCACTTAAGTCCATTAAATTTATTCCTTTGTTCACGTCCCCCATATCAAATTTTAGAATATTTTTAATTGGCTCCTGTTCAACTTCTTTTCTATGTTCTTTATTTTTGGTTTTCTTTTTTATTTTTTTTATTTTACGCACTCTCGGAGTACTTCTTTTATTTTGCATACTTTTACTATTAGGATCAATTATTTCTACTTTTGTTGACTCCTCTGTAATCTTATTTGATTTATTTTTATTATCAAATAATGATACATTACCATTACTTAATAGCATCATTGCCAGTATTAACAGTAAATTGTTCACACAAGTCACCCCTTAATATACTACTCCTTCTTAATAAAATATGAATCCTAAACTATATGTGTTACATTTTTAAATTACTGCATCATATATATTTCATAAGGATTTATCTATATTAAGTAATTGAATTACCAGTTTTACAAATTAGTTCTATATATTAATTCTATGAGAAGGCTATCTTATATATTATATAAAGTAGTTTTTTTATTACATTTCTTAATATAAATACTCATGCAATCACTCTAACTCCACCAGTCTTTTTTGATTAATTATTAATATATTTATAATAAGTACTATTTAGTAAATCTTCCATTCTTATAACACTATTAAAAATTTCATGCATATATTAAATAATAGATTAAATCAAGATTTCCATATTTAATATATAAATAATCTAGAAAGGAGTTTATTATGAAAAAAGTAGATCCAAAAACACTTGAAAAATTTGCAAAAGAAAAAAATATTGATAAAAATAAAGTTGAGAAAATAGCAGAAGGTTATAAAGGAAAATCAGAAGATGAGTTGATTGATGAGTTAGTTAAAATAGGTAAAAATCTTAAAGGCAAGGAAGAAGTTGTCTCTAAATTTAAAAATTTCTTAGATCCAGAACAACAAAAGAAGCTTGATAGTATAATGACTAAAATAAATAATGCAGAAGTCAAAGAAAAAGTTAAGAAAAATGCTAAAAAAACAAAGAATATAAATAAACCTGAAGATACTAAGGAAGTATCCTCTACATCTCCAAAGAAAAAAGTTAAGAAGGTTAAAAAAGTAAAGAAATCTTCTCATCATAGAGATGATTCTAACTAATAATATTTAAACCACATTTATGAGTATGATTAATATTGATCATACTTTTCTTTTAATAAAAATCTACACTTGTATTATTTTACTAATTTTTAAAGGAGGAAAATATATATGGCTACAATGAAAATGCCTTTCATATCGTCTACCTATATTTCTGAATATGATGCTGATTGTAACTTTAGTAATCTTACTTATATGGAAATAGGAAACTTTCATCTATGCAACTCTTATTTAAAATCATATTTAAGTATCGCTATATTAGAAATTTCTTTTCTGCCTATTTTAGATATAAAAAATTTAAATAGTGCAAAATTAATTCTTAATATGGACCAAAATAATAGTAATCTAAAAAATATATCTTTTCAAATAGGACTTATAACTAGCCCTTTTAACATAGAAACTCTTTGTTGGAATAGTGAATTATCAATAAAAAAAACAAATCATTGCTACAGTTTTGAATATAATTCAAAGTATTTAGAAGTTAATTTAACAGATTTAATAACTGATATATTACATGAAAATATACCAGTTTACGGAATAGCTTTAATTCCTTATTCTTCAACTTGTATTTTTAAAGTTTGCTCTTGCTACAGTAATTGCCCTCCTTATATATGTATTGACTATAACCCTTGTAATTCTAATTGTATATGCCCTCCTGGTCCTCAAGGGCCTACTGGTGCTACTGGGCCTCAAGGGCCTCAAGGTATCCAAGGTATTCAAGGAGAAATTGGGCCTACTGGGCCTCAGGGTGATATTGGGCCTCAAGGACCTGAAGGTAGAATTGGGCCTACTGGGCCTCAGGGACCTCAAGGATTACAGGGTATTCAAGGTAGAATTGGGCCTACTGGGCCTCAAGGGCCTCAGGGCGATATCGGTCTAACTGGATTACAGGGACCTAAGGGCGATACTGGTAATCCTGGACCTCAAGGCCGCCAAGGTATCCAAGGGATTCAAGGGGAAGTTGGGCCTCAAGGGCCTCAGGGTCCTACTGGGCCTCAAGGGCCTCAAGGACTTCAAGGTGAAAAAGGGGATACCGGTCCTCAGGGTATCCAAGGTATTCAAGGGATTCAAGGTGAAATTGGGCCTCAGGGGCCTACTGGTGCTACTGGGCCTCAAGGGCCTCAAGGACCTCAGGGTGATATTGGGCCTCAAGGGCCTCAAGGTGAAAAAGGTGATCCTGGTATCCAAGGAGAAACTGGGCCTACCGGTGCTACTGGGCCTCAAGGGCTTCAAGGCATTCAAGGAGAAACCGGGCCTACCGGTGCTACTGGGCCTCAAGGACCTCAGGGTGATATTGGGCCTCAAGGGCCTCAAGGTGAAAAAGGTGATCCTGGTATCCAAGGAGAAATTGGACCTCAGGGGCCAGCTGGACCTCAAGGTGATACTGGTCTTCAAGGAGCTCAAGGATTACAAGGTAGAATTGGACCTACTGGTCCTCAAGGGCCTCAAGGTATTCAGGGGATTCAAGGGGTGGCAGGAGCTACCGGTGCTACTGGGCCTCAAGGGCCTCAGGGCATTCAAGGAGAAACTGGGCCTACCGGTGCTACTGGTCCTCAAGGGCTTCAAGGCATTCAAGGAGAAACCGGGCCTACCGGTGCTACTGGGCCTCAAAATATAACACAACCATTTGCTAATTATATAGTAAATGCAGTTAGCCCAACAGGTACACCTATTCCTCCTTTTACTGCAATAACTCAATGGACACAACCTTATTACAATAGTTCTTCAATAACCTTTAATGCTTTAACTGGTTATTTTACT
>JALFMW010000021.1 GCA_022782605.1 Clostridium sp.
TTTTATTGTAATTTTTCAAAATATCCTGATGGATGGAAGTAATAAATATTTCCACTATCTTTATCTACTAAATAAGCTAAATCTGTATCCACATTTGGTAAAAATACATATCCTCTTATACCTTTTTCTTTTATTGCTTCAAATGTATTTTCATCACCTTGGTATGTATAAGTAAAATCAGCTTCTTCAACTTCTTTTATATATTTATTTAATATTGCTTCAGCTTCTGATTTACTCATTCCAGTTTTATCTTCTACTTCAGCAAATGTTGTTTCTTCTTCAGTTTGTGTTGTATTGTTTTCATTATCTTTTGTAGATTGTTCTACTTTTATTGGTTTTACATCTTTTACTACATCATTTTGTGAAATTGCATTTGTAATTGGAGTTATTAATAAAGCTCCTGTTAATAATAATGATATTGCTATAATTCCTTTTTTCATTTTCAACACTTCCTCATAATTTATTTTAAGATTTTAAGTAAATCTGTTTTCTTTCTTTATATTATTATAATATCATTACAACTTTATAAAACATAGTTACACACTTGTTACTTGTGATTACAAATTAGTTACATAGATGTTTACAAGAATGTTACCATATTTGAATATTTTGTAAAAAAACAGAGTCCTTTATTGAACTCTGTTAATTATTAAAAATAAACTATTTTCATTCTTTATTTAACTTAAGATAAGTTTCAAGACCTTCTTTCAAAAGAGTAGCTGCTTTAGCTAAATCCTTTGAATTTAATACATAAGCAAGTCTTATTTCATCAACTCCTAAAGAAGGTGTTTGATAAAATCCTTCTGCTGGGCAAGGCATCACTGTTTCTCCATTTACATCAAAATCACTTAATAACCACTTAGTAAAATGATCTGCATTTTTTACAGGTAGCTTTGCAACTATATAAAATGCTCCACTAGGTTTCTTGCAAATTACTCCGGGAACTTTTATAAGTTCATTGTAAAGCACATCTCTTCTTTGTCTATATTCTTCATTAACTTCTTTAAAATAAGAGTTATCAGTCTTATAAAGTTCTATGGCTCCTAGTTGTTCTAATGTAGGAACAGATAATCTAGCTTGACATAGCTTAAGTATACCTTTCATAAAAGACTTATTTTTAGAAGCTAAAGATCCTACCCTTGCACCACAGGCACTATATCGTTTTGATACAGAGTCTATAATTATAACTCTATCTTTTACTCTCTCTATAGTACCTATACTAGTATATTTACCTTCATAAACAAACTCTCTGTAAACTTCATCAGCTATTATCCATAAATTATATTCAAGTGCTATATCAGCAATCATTTCTAGTTCTTCTTTAGTATAAACTACACCTGTTGGATTTCCTGGATTTGAGAATAATATTGCCTTTGTTTTATCATTAATTTTTGATATAACTTCTTCTTTGTCAGGTAAGTGAAATCCATTTTCAGCTAAAGTAGTAATAGGATTAATATTAACTCCAACAGATTTAGAAAAATTAAAATAATTTGAATAAAAAGGCTCTGGAACTAATATATTATCACCTTCATCACAAATAGTAATCATTGTGAATAATAAAGCTTCACTCCCACCATTTGTAATTAAGATTTCATCATTTTCAAAGTCTAAGTTATAATTTTTATAATACTTTCTTATAGCTTCAATAAGCTCTGGTAAACCTTCTGATAAAGCATATTCCAAAATTTCACCTTCATATTCTCTTATCGCTTTCAAAAAACCTTTTGGCGTTATTATATCTGGTTGACCTATATTTAAATGATATACTTTTTTACCTTGTTTTTTTGCTCTTGCCGCATATGTTAGTAACTCCATTATAGTTGATGGTGGAACTGATTCTATTCTTTTTGAAATATTCATAAACTTTCCTCCTAACTTATTTATTCAAACTTAGAATTTCCATATATGATAGATAATATTTTGTAAATAAATGATAGAAATATAAAAAGCTAAGAATATGTTATTCACATATCCTTAGCTTTTATTTATAAATTTCTTTCAAATTTTTCTATATTTGTTTCTAAATTTTTTATTATATATTCAATACATTTATCATCAAAAGGAGATATTAAATTACCTGTTTTAACTATTTGTAAAAATGACTGTGTTCCTCCAACTTTACAAATTCTTAGATAATCTTCCCATCCACTAATTCTATCTTCTTCCATTTTCTTAAGGAATTGGAATGCACAAATTTGAGCTAATACATAATCTATGTAATAGAATGGATCCTTAAATATGTGTCCTTGTTTAAAGAACCAACATCCTCTTTCAAGAATTTCATTATCTTCGTAATCTCTGTGTGGAAGATATTTTTTCTCTAAATCTCTCCAAACTTTTTTTCTTTCATCACTAGTCATATTTGGATTATCATAAACTACATGTTGGAATTCATCCACAACTACTCCATATGGTAAAAACTTAATTGCTGAAGTTAAATGAGCAAATTTATATTTGTCGCTATCTTCTTTAAAGAATGTTTCCATCCAAGGATATGTAATAAACTCCATACTCATTGAATGAATCTCACAACTATCTAAAGTTGGAAAGTTGATTTCTTGCATATCAATATCTCTTGACATATATAGCTGAAATGCATGACCAGCCTCATGAGTTAAAACATCCATATCTTCACTTGTTTTATTAAAGTTTGAGAATATAAATGGAGCTTTATAATCAGGTATATAAGTACAGTATCCTCCTGCTGATTTATTGTGTTTTGTTTCCAAATCCATAAGTTCATTTTCCAACATAAAGTCAAAGAATTCCTTAGTCTCCTGTGATAATTCCTGATACATTTTTATTCCATTTTCTATTATGTAGTCAGAATCACCTTTTATTGTTGCATTTCCATCTAAAAACTCTAAGTTTTCATCTATGTAAGTTAATTTATCAAGATTTAATCTCTTAGCTTGTTTTTCATATAACTTATTGCAAAGTGGCACAATATATTCTAATATTTGTTTTCTTAAATTAACAACCATCTCTGGATTATAATCAGTTCTATCCATTCTAATATAACCAAGTTCAACAAAGTTTTTAAAGCCAAGCTTTTTAGCCATATTATGTCTTATATGCACAAGTTGATCGTATATTTCATCAAACTCTTCTTCATGTTCTCCAAAATAATTATAATAAGCTTTTGAAGATTGCTCTCTTTCATTTCTATCACTTGACAACATATACTTATAAAGTCCCGATAAATTTAATTCTTCACCTTTGAAGTTAATTTTTGCAGAAGCTAATAATTTTGTATATTTTGACATTAACTTATTTTCCTCTTGTAAATCTGAAATTATTTCTGGTGAAAATGATTTTAATGAGTATTCACAAATTTTATAAAATTGTTCACTATAATCTTTTTTTATCTCGTCTTTAAATTTTGAGTTTACAATTACTTTATAAAAATCTGAATTTAATTCAGTATATAGTGGACCTTGCTCATCCCAATAATTTTGTTCTTCATCATAAAATTCATCTGCCGTATTTATGCTATTTCTTATAGATGCCAATGTCGACATTGTTTCTATATGTTTTCTTATATTATTTAATTGGTTTATATGTAATTTTTGTTCATCATAAGTAGATGCATTTTTTATTTTATCAACTAACTCTAAAAATGATTTCTTTATCTCTTCATAGTTAGGTCTTTCATATTTATAATCTTTAAATTTCATATTTTCCTCCTAAATTTACTACTAGATATAATTTATCATATGAAAGGTGTTTTTACAAAATCTTTCCATTATTAATATTATCTAGTTATTTTTCTAGCCAGTGTGGCTGTCCAAACTCCTACCATTGTAACACCTAAAATCATCTCTATACATGAAAATAACACACTATATCCTATTGGGAAAATATCTCCATAGCCAACACTAGTGAATGTTACTAAGCTAAAATAAAAACAATCTATAAAATCAACATACATTAACTTTCTTGGTAAATAAAATAGTATGTTTAGATTATAATGTATTATTCTTTCGTTTATACAAAGTCCAGAAAACATATATATAATTGAAAAAATGAGTACTATTTCCATAGATGATATAAGAGCAAAGGTAGGTCTTTCACCATATCCACAAATATAATAAAATATAGTAGATTTTATTTTTTCAAAACCTTTTAAAGTTTTCCGTTCTGCACATTTTGCCAAATAATAATACTCTCCTGAAAAGCTAAATAATCTATTTTTCTCAAAAACTGATGATATATTTTTATAAGCTCTAAATATGTTCTTATAATTATTAAGTTCTCTGTTACTAAGTTTCAATAAATCAAAAAAAGTATTTTCATCTACTTTACTTGTAAATTCATCTTCAAAATCTAAAATATTAATATCTGTTTTTATGGTCTTCATGGACTTTAAATCACAATCTACAATAACTATTTCATCTATTATAGAATTACTTAAAATGGAATTTCTAAGACTTGTCAAAACAAATTTCACCTTACTAAATTTAACCAAATTAAAAATTGTATTTTTCATATTACTTTTATAAAAATTACAATTTTCTAGTCTACAATTATTTTCAAACAAAGTCATTATGTTTTCTTCTTCATCATAAAAATTACAATGAGAAAAAGATATATTGTTGAAAACACAATTATTAAAAGTATTCCCAATGAAAGTACAATTCTCAAATTTAATATTATTAAAATGACAATTTACAAACTTGTTATAATCTATATTTTTATTAGATATGCTTTTATATATATGCTTTGAATTTAGGTTTTTACTTCCAATAGTTTTATTTTCTATATAAGCAAACTTACTTTTAATTTCATCTAAGTCTAGTACTTCCTTATGTACTCCACAATATTTATTTTCATTAGGATAATTATCATTTCTATATGTTTCTTTTACTTTTTTTAGATTTTCTTTGCGTTTAATATATCTATCTTTTAATTCAGCATTTATTATCTTTCTATGTTTTTCAAAATCATATACTTGCATCTTATCACCTAAATTTAATTATTTAATATATATATTGATTTTCAATACTTAAAATCCTCTATTGTAAAAATTTTTTTACTAATCATTTGTAATAATCAAAGTCTTTTTTTAATATTTATTTAATATGAATTTTTACTTTTTAGTAAAATGGGAGGGGTACTATGAAAAATGATAATAAAATTTTAGAGGATAAATTACCAAGAAATTGTTGTACTTTCTGTTCCCACTTAAGCTTAGAAGGTCCAGATGAAAACTATCGATATTATATTAAGTGTGTATTAAGTAACAAAATACCAAGTCCAACAGATTGTTGCGAATTTTTTGATCAAGAACACACTAATCTAACAACTTGTGACTTAGACTATTTATATTTAGACTTTCTAGAAACTAGTCTTCGAATAAAATATGAAGACTACTTAAACTCTCTATATTGGCAACTTTTTAAAGATAGAATTTTAAAAAATCATAATTATACTTGTTCTATGTGCAATTCTAGAGAAGACGTGGATGTATATCATATAAATAAGAAATTACGCCGCGAAAGTGAGGAAGATGTTATTGTACTTTGCAGTAAATGTTTTCCAAAATATTCAAGTGAATAGTATAAAATAATTCAACTTACATATATTATTTTTAATATAATGATTTGTAAAAGGAGGTCTAATAACTTGCATACTAATTTGAAATGTGATGCAACAAGATGTATACATAACAATAGTAATTATTGTTATGCAGGCAGAATAAGTATTGATGGAAGACTTGCCGATGATATTGATGATACTTATTGTTCCACTTTTAGAGAAAAAGATTATCAACAGTTTACTAGCTCCATATGTGGCGACAATAAACTACAACCAATTACAACACACAATATAAAATGTGATGCTGTAAAATGTAAATTCAATGAAAATAAAATATGCAAATCAGATGAAGTAAAAATAAATAGCGGAAATGCAAGCTGTAATATGTTTGTTGAATAAATTTAATATAAATTAAGAGAAGCCACTAGTTGTAGCTTCTCATTTTTATTCTTTATCAACATCTGCGCAAGTTTCAACTTCTTTATTTTTAGTTTCTTCCTTATTTTTATCAAATGATTTTATAGTTTCATAAATACTTTGATGAATTAAAGATTTCGATTCTATATGACTTATTTTAAATCCAATTTCTATGGCATAACCTAATCCCAGTCCACTAATAATCGTACCTATTCCCACACTACCACCTAAAATCCATCCTAAGGTCAAAGCACTTATTTCAATTATTGCTCTTATTGTTCCAACTGATTTTGTTGAGCGTTTATTAATTGCCAACATCAAACCATCTCGTGGACCACTACCTAGTGCTGGTTTTAAATACAAAACAGTAGCTATTGCTGCTAACACTATTCCTATAATCATCATAATTATTCCCATAAATAAATTATTGGCATATGGTACAATATTAAGATTTTCAAAAATATCTAAAAATGTACCTATTAGTAATACATTTCCCAGTGTGGCAAAACCAATTCCTTCTCCCATAAATGCATCAATTATTATAATTATAATACCAACTCCTATGGATATTTGCCCCATGGTAAAACCTGTTTTTAATGATAATCCTTGATGAAGTACATCCCAAGGACTAAGTCCTATATTGGCATGTATCATTACCACTATTGCCAAACCATATACAATAAACCCAAGTAATAATCTACTTATAACTCTTATTATTCTATTCATATTTTTCAGTCCTCCCCCTTCTTTTATCATATCAAATAAATATATAAATAGTAACTCATTTATATATTTATACAAAAATTATCTTGGCTTATGTTGCAAGCCACCTTATAATTAAAAAAGACATATCATAAGATATGCCTTTTATTAAAAGTTTATTAAACTTCACAATTTTCTATTTGTATTATATAATCGTTACAATGTTTGCATATTATTACACTTACTATGTAACTATCATCTACAAGACCTGCTCTAGATAATTTATTAAAAGATTTTCCTTCATAATCTTTGTCAATTGTACTAATTACATATTTTCCGTCCTTAGTGTAAATATAAAAATGGTATTCTAAAAATGGGAAGAATTTTTCTTTTTCTTTTATTCCTGTTAAACATTTAGAACAAGCTTCAATATAAAACTCTTCTCCAAAATTAATCTCTTCTGGAGATTCATTTAATAATTGTAAAATAGTATCCTTATCAATATTTTTAACTGGTTTTTCATCATCATTAATTAACTCATCAAAATTTTCGTCATCTAATATGTATTCTTTTTCATCAAAAGTAAATTTAAACATTTTGTCACCTCTTTTTTATATAGCTAAATATCATCAATCTTATTATAAATAGTTAAAAATTAAATATCAAGGCTATAACTAAAAAATGCCAGCAAGATTATTTTACTGGCATTTTTATTATTTAAGCAATTTCAGATTTAAATGGTGTTGGATCATTTTTAGCCTTTATATATTGCTCATAATTTATATATCCTTGTTCATACATATGCTTTAATACAACTTTTTGTCTTCTTTTGGCTTCATCATGTTGCATAAATCTAGCTGGATTATTAGTTATTCCTGCTAACATAGCACATTCTCCTAAATTTAAATCTTGAACATTCTTACCGAAATATGTTTTAGCAGCGTCTGCCACTCCATAACTTCCTTTACCAAAATATATATTATTTAAATACGCTCCTAGGATTTCATCCTTAGTCATTATTTTATTCATTTTCATTGCATTATACATATCTCGAATTTTACGCTTTATAGTCCTATCTTCACTTGTCAACAAATTCTTAGACACTTGCATATCTATTGTACTACCACCTTGTGTGGAGTCAGATAATATATTATTAACAACAGATCTCATTAGTGATCTAAAATCTACTCCCTTATGCTCATAAAATCTTTTGTCTTCTGTTGCAATTATTGCATTTTTTAAATCACTTGGAATTTCATCAACTGCAACTACATTCTGAGATATATAATTACTATAAATTAAATCTTTTGTTACATCAGGTACTCCTTTTAAAGATGTGGCTACTACGACAGAAGCACATATTGATCCAACAAATATTAACATTAATAATAATGATAAACATTTTTTCATCAAATTATTTCTTTTTATTCTCTTTCTATCTCTTTTTCTATAAAAAAGTTCTTTTTCTAACTCAAAATCTTCTTCTATTTTATTCCTACTAATTCTATTGTTTTGTTGTGTATATTTTGAACTTACTAAATCATTTTCTACTATATTTCTATGGCAATTACTAGAACTTATTTTTCTACGTCTTATTTTATTATCACCACTATTAGAATAACTCATATATACCTCCTTACTTATTAAGTTAATTATACATTGTAAGTTAAAATAAATCAAAATACAAAATTGTCACATTACATATTGCCAAGTGTAAGGTATAAATGTTTCAAGACTTAATAACTACCATATATTTTTCTAGCATTGCAGTTTTATTTATTATTTACATATTTTTAATTTCTATTTTTTATCTTTATTATTTTAGAAATTATTTAAGTAAATTAGTTAATTTAAGTTTTAAAACCAAAAGTAAATTTATATTTTAAACATCATTATATTCAATTTTAAAAAAATTTTATTTTTTTAATAAAAAACACTTGCGTATTTTGTCGAATTTTGTTATTATAAGTATACAGTTATTTCCCCAATAACTGATTACTCCCCAAATAAAATATATTCCCTAATAAACCCCTTTTTATAATATATTTTAATAACCCTACTTGATCGGATTAAAGTAGGGTTTTTTCATATTCTTTTATAATTTTTCTAATTCTAGCATATCCTTGAGCCTTACTTTCTAAGTAAATATTATTTCTATCATCATCTATCATATTTGATTCCATTAGCCATAATTTATTTTCTTTCTTTAAAATTATATAATTATCATCTTTTATCCAAGTAAAATAATCTCTATTTCTTTTATCGTATCTCCAATCAAGATTTTCTCTAACTCTAGACATATCATTTAAAATATCCAATATATTATTGTATCTTTCTTCTCTATTTACTTTTAAACATTTTTCTATTATTTGTATTAATGATTTAGGTATATGAGGCAAATATTTTTTTCTTACTGGAAATTTTCCTTTTGAAATTGCAACTTTTAAATCATTCAAATTCTTATATCTTTTTAACTGCTTGTCATACTCTTCATTTCCATTGCACATTCTATATAGTGTTGTTCCAATTTGATAAATATCTATACTTTTATCCACAGTTGAAGTAAAACATTGTTCCGGTGCAATATGTTTATAATAAACATTTTTTAATTTTCCATATCCATTAGCATCTAACTTTATAGCCGAACCAAAATCACTTAGTATAGCTTTATTATTGTCGTCTATTAAAATATTATTTGGTTTTATATCGCAATGAATCATATTATTATCATGTATATAGCAAAGTGCCAAAAGAAAGTCTAATGAATATTTTATAATCTCTCTTACAGTTAGATTTTTACTATCTAGCAAGTGATTTAAAGATCCATTTCTATAATAAGGCATAGTTATATAAATATAATCATCATCATAAGTTGCGTAATTTATTTTTATTATATTGGGATGATTTAAAGATGATATTTTCTTAGATTCCTCAAAATACTTATCATATTCTTTCAATTTTTTTTTATCAATTTGCTTTAATATCATTTCACAATTTAATTGTTTATCTTCTACTATATACAGTGCTGAATTTACCCCCTCTGATTTTATTTTTTGCAGTATCTTTAAATTTAATTTTGGACTTATTTCCATAACATTACTCCTTTACATGAAAATAATTCTTCTAACACCCCTTCCATTTTTACAACCTCAATTATTTTTGTACCAATATCATCATCTACCTCTATATTATAACTTTCTATATCATACTGTTCTATTAATATACTTATTATATTTTTTATATAGGATAACCTCTCTCCAGTAGAAAAAGAAATAGGTATTATAATTTCATTCTCTTTAATTTTTATTCTCTTATTTATTTCAAATTCATCTATATAATACTTAATTTTTTCTTCAAAAATATTTATATAAATGTGATTCATATTTTATCCCCCTAAAATTTTTACTAGTATATAATATGAATCAACATATAAGTTGAACACAAAAAGAGCTATAGATTTTAATCTATAGCTCTTCTTTAAATTATATTAAGCCGGGAAATACTTCATCTTTTATTATTAAAAACAACTCCGCTGTAGCTTTTGTATCACTATCAGCTCTATGGGCATTTTCATTAACTATATTATAGTAATTACATGCTGTTTCTAGTTTTTTATTTTTACCTTTATATGATTTACACTTTTTTAACATTTCCAAAGTACAAATGTGATTGTCTATTGTCTCTAAATCATATTTTTTAAGATAGAAATTTAGAAATTTCAAATCAAATTTTGCATTATGAGCAATCATAACTCTATCACTTAAAAATTTTCTAAATCTAGGTAGTACTGTTTCTATTCCCTCTTCATTTTCTACCATTTCATTTGTTATACCAGTTATTTCAGTTATTTTAGCTGGTATAGCATTCTTTGGTTTAATTAATCTAGAATAGTTTCTTACTATTTGATCATTTTTAATCTCCGTTATACCTATCTCTATAATTTCACAACCACTATATGGATCTAATCCTGTAGTTTCTAAATCTACGACTACATACTCTTTCATACTAATACTCCTATCTTAAGAAGACTATAAGTAACTTAATGGATTTTGAGCTGTTCCATTTACCCTAATTTCAAAGTGTAAATGTGGTCCAGTGGATCTTCCTGTTGATCCTATTTTCGAAACAACTTGTCCTTTTTTAACTTTATCTCCAACCCTCACCACTAAACTACTGTTATGAGCATACAGTGAAACTAATCCATTATCATGTTTAATCATAACTGTATTACCATATGTTCCTTGTACACCAGAATAAATTACTGTTCCATTTGCAACAGCTACAGCTGGAGTACCAGTAGGAGCAGGTATATCTATACCTGTGTGAAGCTTCTTAACTCCAAGCACAGGATGTATTCTATATCCAAAAGGAGAAGATACTCTACTATATCCTGGAACTGGCCAAGATCCATTTGATATTACTGCATTTGAAGAACTTGAAACTTCTGTATTCATCTTAGCAGAAGAATTCTCTGCAGCTATTTTTTGTAATTTTTCTTCTAATGCTTCTTCTTCTTTAACTAATTTCTTTTTTAATTTTTTAAGTTCATCTTTATCATTATCTAAATTCTCTTTATCTTTAATCAAATTATCTTTAATTGACTTTACTTGTTCTTTGTTATTTTCTAAAGTTTTTTGTTTGTCTTCTATTTCACTCTTATCACTTTCTAAATCTTTTAGTAGTTGTTTATCTTGAGCTACAACTTCTTTAACGATATATATATTATTTAAAAAGTCTGATATAGTATTACTACTTAGTATAACCTTTATATATCCAAGTGTATAGTTATTATTTATAACTTTTAATCTATTACCTAAGCTTTCTTGATTTTCAGATATATCTTCTTTTAGTTTTTTTATATCTTTTTGTAAGCTTTCAGATTCCTCATCTAATTTTTCCATTTTTTCATTGGCAGAATCAATATTTCCTTCTACTTTTTTTATTTTTTCATTTAAATCATTAATTTTTTCATCTAATTCTTTTTGCTCACTCTGATTAGCTTTTAATTTACTCTCTGTACTTTTTGTACTTTCTGCTGCATTAATATTTGATGTTAATCCTGCAGAAAATAATATAGCACAGATCAAAGCCATAGAAATTATCTTCTTCATCATCTTCCCCCGTAATAATTATTTATACTTTTAAATATTTTTTCACAGCTAAACCACTTCCCAGTATTCCAACTGTCATTCCTGTAGCACAAAGTATTACTACTAATAATAAGGAAACACTTGATAGTGGCAACATCATTTCTCCAATTATAGAGTTTAGAGTTATTTGAACATTTTCTAGTACATATTTATACATACCTGTACAAATTCCTAAGGATAAAATTGAGCCAAATAGACCTATTATACAACCTTCAACTATAAAAGGTACTACAACAAATCTATTACTACCTCCAATATATTTAATAACTTGTATTTCTTCTTTTTTGCTGTAAACTCTAGTTTTAATTGTATTAGATATTAATACTAAACAAATTATTAATAAAAATACAATTACTATTCCACCAAATTGTTTAACTGTATTTGATGCTTCCAAGAAGTTTTCCATTATATCTTCATAATATTGAACCTCTACAACACCTTCTAATTTTTCCATATTTCTAGCTAAGCTTTTAATTTGACTTGAGTCTTCTATTGTTACTATGTAATAATCATCTAAAGGATTTTTAACACCATCTAGTAAACCTTCATCTTCACCAAAACTTGCTTTCATACTTTCAAAAGCTTCATCCTTTGTTTGGTACTTAACGCTTATAACACCATTTAAACGTTCTAGTTCTTCTTTTACATATAAAGATTTATCTTTTGTTAAATTAGAATCTAATGAAACTCTAATTTCATTAACTTCATCTTTTGTTTTTTCCATAAATGAATTAATATTAAGTACTATACATGAAACAATTCCTAGTATTGCCAATACAGATGTTATGGACACTACTGAAATAAAGCTCATAGTTTTATTACTAAAAACTCCTTTAAGACCTTGCTTTAAACTATACATTATCTTTGATATCATTTCCATTATTCACACCTCTTTGTGTCATAAATTATTTTACCACCTTCTATTTTCACAATTCTTCTAGGAAATTCTTTTACTAGATCTAAATTGTGAGTTGCCATTATTACAGTGATTCCTTGCTTATTAATACCATCTAGTAATTTCATTATGGATCTAGAGTTATCTATATCAAGGTTTCCTGTACATTCATCAGCTATTATTATAGAAGGGTTGTTTACTATAGCTCTTGCTATACCAACTCTTTGACACTCTCCACCTGATAATTCATCTGGATATTTTTTATATTTATGAGCAACTCCTACTCTTTCCAATACTTCCATAACTTTGGGTCTAATATTCTTAGGATTTTCACCAACTACCCTTAATGCTAACTCAACATTTTCATATACAGTTTTTTCTTTGATAAGTCTGTAATCTTGAAAAATTATTCCAATATTTCTTCTATATTTATGTAAGGATCTACTATTTATATTAGTTATATTTTCTTTATCAACAATTATCCTTCCATCCGTAATCTTTTCTTCTCTAGTAATCAATTTTAGAAGACTTGATTTTCCAGCACCTGAATGGCCTACTAAAAAAACAAATTCTCCCTGGTCTATTTTAAGGTTTATATCATTCAAACACTCATTACCATCTGAGTACTGTTTTTGAACTTTTGTAAATTTTATCATCATCTCAACCCCATATATATAAATTTTAATATTCAAGTATTAATTAGTTACAGTTTTGTTACTTTCTCATATATTATAACATTTTTTTTTATAATTTTTAAGTAAAAAATAAAAATTTATATTTTCAAATAGAAATAGCTTGAAAATTATATTATTTCAAGCCATTTATTATTCCATATTATTTTTTATCTTTTAAATAAACTAATCCATTACCCTGAATTGTTTTAGGATATCCTAAATTCTTTGTATATTTTATAAGTTGAGCATATAATTCTCCTTCTGTTAAATCCCTTTGAAATTCCTCCTTTGACCAATTTTTAATTAAAGCTAAACTTCCAGTTACATGAGGAGCTGACATACTGGTACCACTCAAAAGAGCAAATTGATTATTTGGATATGTTGATAAAATATCAACGCCAGGAGCAACTAAATCAACTACTAAATTAGAATTAGAAAACTCTGCTGGCACACCTTTTTTATCAACAGCTCCTACAGAAATAACATCTACATATGAAGCTGGATAAGAATATTCAAAAACATCTGCATTTCCATCCCCTTCATTTCCTGCTGCACAAACCACCAATATATTGTTATTTACAGCATTTTTCACAGCTTTCTCTAGTTTAGGATCACTATTTGCCATACCTAAGGACATGGATATTATATCAACCTTTTTTTCAACAGCGTAATTAATTGCGTTTACAACCCAGCTTACCTTTCCACTTCCAGTTCTATCTATGGCTTTTAATATATATAAGTTTGCCCATGGTGCTACTCCAAGCACTGTATTATTATTTCCATTTGCTGCAATAATTCCCGCAACATGAGTTCCATGACCTACTCTGTCAATTACAATATTAGGATTTTTATTATCTTCGTCGGTAAAATTTCTAACAGATACTATATTATCTTTTAAGCTTTCATGGTCCACATCACATCCAGAATCTATAATAGCAATATTTATACCTTCGCCTCTACTTGACTGAATCCACATATTTTTTGCTTGAATCATGGTAACTCCATATGGTGTTTTTCCCATATTTTTAATATTTTTTACACCACGATTCATAATAAACGGAACTAATTTTACTTTTACATCCTCAGTATTATTTTTCATAATATTCACTCCAATATTATCAAATTATATATTAGAAACATCTCTCACAAAGTATGATCTAATATTTTTAATTACTTCCCTCTCATTAGTCAAGTCCACATTATAAATGTACTCTTCATTATGACCTTCTCTTAAGTAAGTTCCTTCCACAATCGTTCCATTTTCTATAACAACTTTTAAATATGCATTTTCTGGCAAATGGAAAGTTCCCACTCTTCCTTTTCTATCTGCATAATATTGACCAATATATTTATAGTCATCACATGTATAAACGCCAATACCTTCCTTACATCCATTTTTAAAATCACCACTATAATATGATTTATCTGCAAATATATATTTTCCAACACACTCCATTTTGTCATTTTTCCACATTCCCTCATATATATCTTTATTTGCAAAGTAACAAGTTCCAAGACCTTCTCTTATACCATTTTTTATTTGACCTTTGTAAATATCTCCATTATCATATCTAATTACATCATCGTCACTATTTATATTGTACACCTTTGCATCTTCACTTTTTTTATGTAGTATATTCATATCATATCTATTTTTTAAAAATGACTTTGTATTTCGTTTCAATAGGTAGTTTATACTTTTTCTTCCTCCAATCTTCGAGTTTTTAATTTTATATACATATTTTACAATTATTACTGATAATACAATGAAAAATATAAATTTCAGTAGTGTCGATAATTTTATAGCTGTTGTTATTAACATACAACCTCCTCCTCTTACAAAATCTCCTTTCTTATTTATATTTAATATATTTAATATTTAAAACAAAAAAAATGATTTCTTTTAGAAATCATTTTTATGTTATATCTGTTGCCACTTCAGTTATATTTTCCATTTGTAAATCTTCATTGAATAAATCTAGTATATTATCCAACTCTTCTTCATACTCTCTTTGGTTAAGTTTATATAAAAGTGCATCATCCAATAATTCTTTCATATCCATATATAAATTATCTAATACATAAAAGTAACCATCCTTTATATCTTTTAATATATTTAAAGATTCTAATTTCTTGCTAATATCTCTTACAAGTTCTATATCGTGAATGTTTATTTCTTTTATTGATGATATATATATCTTAATAGTCTTGATTATTTCAAGTGATAAACAGCAAATATCAAATTCCCCGTTTTTATCATATAAATACTGTCTATATTCTTCAAATACATTTTCTAATTCTCTATTTAAAGTTGTAAATGGTGGTTTTAAAAAATCATATACAATCAATAAGTCTCTAATTTTATCATTCTCTTCAAGAACCTTATCTAAAATATACAGATTATATGCATCATATAAAGGATCATGTGCATCTCCCGAAAACTTAACATTGGCATATTCAAGAAGGTTTTTTAGTGATACATAGTTCATACATTTAATACCTAAATTAACGTATTTATTTTTAATATCAACAAATAAATCTCTAATATTATTTAAAAATCTAGGATGATTATTTTTTTGAGAACTCAATCTATCAGTATAATTAAAACATGTCAAATCTAGATTTCCAAAAGTATATATACCTTCAATTTCACTAAACATACCAAGCCATAACTTAAATTCTCTCATAACTTTTTCATAGGTTGGGGCTGTTTCTAAATCCTCTGTAGTTATATGTGTCAATTCCTCAATATGTGGAAAAACCTCTTGATTTGTAATTGGTTTGATTAAAGATTTGAACTTATCTATCTTTCCTGTTTTAGTATCATATTTTATAGCTCCTATGGCTATAATCTCTGCCTTAAAACTATCTCTTTTACCTTTTGAACTTGGCATATTCATTTCAAAATCCATATAAATCTTTTTCAAAATAATTCCCCTCTCTCTATAGCTATAATTATATTTTACCATAATTTGCATAAAGAAAAACCGTTGAATCTATTTTTCAACGGTTAATTTACAATATTATTTGTCTTCTACTTCAAATTTATCTAAGAATGAATGTCTTTTTCCATCCTGTTCCCAACCTAAAACTGAATCTAAATACACATTTTGTGCTGCTCTAAATATAGATTTTTCAACTTCTTGGAAGTTATCTCCTAAAGATTTAATTAAATCTTTTATTTCATATCTTTTGTTACCTGTCTTTTTAGCTGCAACCATACAAGCACAATTTAGCGGCCATATTCCACTATTTTGTATAAATTTAATTATGCTTTCTTCTCTTATATAATAAAGAGGTCTTATTATTTGTATTCCATCAAAGTTTGTAGAATTAAGTTTTGGTAGCATTGTTTTAAAGTTTCCTGCACATAATAAGTTAAGCATAGTTGTTTCTATAACATCATCAAAATGATGACCTAGTGCTAATTTATTACATCCTAGTTCTTCAGCCTTATTATACAGTGCACCTCTTCTCATTCTTGCACACATATAACAAGGATAATCACTTGCTATTTCATCTGCAACTTCAAATATATTAGCATCAAATAATTTTATTGGTATTTCTAAATATTCACAGTTATCTATTAATAATTGTCTAATATCAGGATGATATCCTGGGTCCATAGCTATAAATTCTAAATCAAAGTTTACTTGTCCATGTTTTTTTAGTTCTTGGAACATTTTTGCCATAAGTAAACTATCTTTTCCACCAGATATAGCTACAGCAATTTTATCTCCTTCTTCAACTAATTTATAATCTTTTATTGCTTTTATAAACTTAGACCAAGTGTATTTTCTATATTTTTTTAATATACTTTTTTCAATTTCTTTTAAAGGCTTGCGTTCGTCAAAAGGTACTATAATTTGACATCCATTACCTGCTAATTCACTCATGTTTTCACCTCATATTCTCTACATATTCATGCATAAATTTAATTTTATCATATTTCCTATGTTTTATACAAGCAACTACTCACGATTTCAAATATTTAGAATAGTATAAATTAAGATAGAAATATCTATTACAACAAGGAGGTTTTGACAATATGGAAAATACAAACAGAGGAGTTGAGAAGAACTGTGGTTGTTGCTTAGTTAGACCATATGTTAATAATCAAGTTCTTACAAAAATGTACAACCTTGAATGTGCATTAAAATATGGCACAATTTTTCCAGAATTAAACTTATATGATTCTGAAATGTACAATCCAGCATTATACTCATCACCTAAAAAAAGAGTAGGAGGTAGAAGATAATGGCAAGTATGACTAGAGCTGAACAAATTAGAAAAATCCAAGAATTATGTTTTGCCTGTGTAGATTTAAACTTATATTTAGATACTCATCCTGAAGATAAAAACGCTGTATGCTTATATAATTCTCTAGGTGCACAATTTGAGCAGGCTGTTAAAGCTTATGAAAAAAAATATGGACCATTAATGAATTTCGGCCACAGTAGTAGTGATTGTCCTTTCCAATGGGTTGACGATCCTTGGCCATGGCAAAAAGAATATTATGAATAGATAAAAATAGGGGGATTAAAATATATGTGGATATATGAAAAGACATTACAATTTCCAGTTGTCTTAAGATGTAAAGATTTACGAATGGCTAAACTTATAATGACTCAACTTGGTGGACCTAATGGGGAGATGGCTGCTGCACTGAGATATTTACAACAAAGATATACAATGCCTACTGGAAAAACAAAAGGGCTATTAACAGATATTGGTACAGAAGAATTAGCTCATGTTGAAATAATATCATCTATGCTTTATCAATTAACTGAAGATGCAACACCAGAGGAAATGAAAGCTTGTGGATTAGGACCAAACTTTGCTCAATTTGGACATGGATTACAACCTACAGATGCAAATGGTGTACCTTTTACTACTGCTTATATTAATGTATTTGGTGATTCTATTACTAACTTGCATGAAGATATGGCTGCTGAGCAAAAAGCACTTGCAACTTATTATCAATTAATTAATCTTACTGATGATGTGGATATAATTAATGTTTTAAGATTTCTAGCTGAAAGAGAAATAGTCCACTATCAAAGATTTGGAGAGGCTTTGATGGATGTTTATGACTATACAGATTGTAAAAAAGTATTCTAATTTCATTTAAAATATATACAAAATAGGCTATAAGTAGTTTTCTACTCATAGCCTATTTTATATAATTTATATTTGTGATAATATATTTATTTTTGTATTTTCCATTAATTCGTAGAATTTATAAATATTATATCCATCATCATTTATAAAATATTGAATATGAAAAATTAATTCTTTAACGTAAATGCTTTCTTTTCTATCATAAAAATCATAATATAAGTCCTTTAAATATTGTAAATAACATTTATTTAATCTTAATTTAACGTATATATCATCATTGATATTTTTATCTATTTTATCTTTTAAGTTTTTATATGCATATTTATAATCTCCACTTATTTTTTTATCCTTTATCTTTTCAACCAATAATACCCTTATTCCTTGAGCTGTTTCTTTATTAATAAATATATTAATAATGTATTTTTTTCTACAATATTTATATTCATAAAAATTAGTTATCTCACACATAAAAAATCCCTTCTTTTATCAATTCTTAATAGGGATTATTGACATCATTTATAATATTTCATACATATTTATCAATTAATGAGATTATAAGTTCTAACTATTTTTAACAATAAATAATCCCTAAGCTTTCGCTTAGGGATTATTTATCATTAAAGTCCATCATCATACTATCTCCTAGTATTTCTTGAAACTTAATATATTCTTTTTTTATCAATATTATTAATAGCTCACGAAGTAAATCAATAACTATTTCACCATTAAAATCATTTGATAGAGCAATGTATGGAACTTGTAATATTAACTCATTACTATCACTAAGTATAAATTTATTAGCACTATAAGTTGTATTTAACTTATTAATAAGAGCTAATACCTCTGCTCTTTTCTCTTCTAATGCTAATTTTCCAAAGAAAATATTTATCATAGTATATGCTGATTCACTTAATATAATTGCTGTTAAGCAATTATTTGCATAAATATCTTGAAATGATCTAAATAAAACTAGGTTATCTTTCTCTACAACAGTAAACATATTTTCCATAGATTTCTTTACCAACGCTTCTTCTAATAGAACTTTCTTTACTTGTAGACTTTCCACTACAATCCCTCCTGTTTTATCCTTGAGCATCTAAAAAAGATAAAATCCCTTGAGCTATTCCTTCTGCTAAATCTTTTTGGAACTCTGGATTTGTTAATTTTTTTTCATCTGTAGGATTACTTAAGAAACCACATTGTATTAATATTGCTGGCATATTATTATCTTTAAGTACATCAAATGTGAAAGGAGTAGCTCCCCTATCTTTCAAATCAACATATGCTACAACTGATTTTTGAACCAATGTGGCTAATTCATCAGATGCATCATCCGACTCAACTCTGTAAAATGTTTGAACACCTTCTGCACTTTCATCCTCATTTCCCGTCATATGAATAGATACAAAAACATCAGCATTTTGTTTATTACCATCTTCTACTCTTTCAGCGTTTGACAAGTTAATATCTGTATTTCTAGATACAATTACACTTATATCTCCTTGAGAAGATAGTCTAGATGAAACTAACTTACTTATTTGTAAGTCTAAATCTTTTTCATACACACCGCTTTTTGTTTTATATCCGACATCAGTACCTCCATGACCAACATCAAGGTATACTACATATTTCTTCTTTATATCCTCATTTTCCTCTTCTAAATCAAATTGTTTATCTTTATTTACTTCACTTGTATCTTCATCTTCTCCAAATACAGTTGTAATTAAAAAGTCCACATTATCTTTTGCAGTAGAAAAATTTGATGAAACAGCTTTAAAAACTTTTGTTATTCCAAATGTAAATAATAATAAACATATTCCCACAATAAGTAATTTACTTTTACTTATTCTAGTTTTAGTTTTTTTTCTATGTTTTCCTTTTCTCCTTCTATGTTTTGACATAAATTCACCTTTCTTAGCATATTATAACTTATCATGAAGATAATTCTCATAAGTTCATTTTAGCACCAAGAAGGTTTCTTTTCAACTTTAGTACTTACATATAATATCCATAAATCTTTAAATATCGTCTTTCTCCAACTTTTAAACTTAATGGATAATCTAGTAAGTCATAAGTATTTTGACTTACTAAATAGTCATATATGTTATCACCATCTAAAATAACCCTAGTTACTATCATTGTATGATATGCCTTTCCATCTTCAATTAATTGAATTACATCCCCCAGTTCTAATTCATTATAATTAGCTTCTTCAGCATATACACCAAAGTTATCTGTATCATCATAATTATTATTTGTAAAATACTCAAAAAATGGTTGGGCTCCTGTCCAACTAGGTGTTCTATTATTGTCTCCATACCAATACCATTCTTTCATCACATTATTTCCATAAGGATCCATTGGTATTCCTCCTGCATTAATACATTGGGAAATAAAATTAGTACAGTTGCCTCCCCATTCTTCATAATCACGAAATTTAGGATTTCTACCTAAAGCCCATTTTCTAGCATATTCTACAGCTGCCATTCTATCGTATTCAAAAAACATAATTCCACCCCAATATTAAAGTATAATTTTTTTCACTATATTTTTAATTGCATATTCATTTAAATACAGATATATTTTATTAAAAGGTATCTTAAATTCAATTAAATTTAATATTTCTTCGTCTATCTCACAAGATGAAAATGGTAGTATTAAAAATTCATGCGTAAAATAAAAACTGTTATCTTCATCTAAATATATATCATTTTTATTTAAATAATCTTCATCTTCAAAACCTTTTATTTCATCAAAAAAGTTTTTTATTTGAGTCATTATATGTTTTTTTAATATTTCTAAATAATTAATGTCCTCTCTAAATAAATCTTTTAGAAATATTTCTCTTTTTGATTTAAAATCATAATTATATACTTTTATATAACTTATATCACTAAATCCCACCAATTGAGAGAATTCAATCGCCATACTAATTATATCTTTTGATAGATAACCAACTTGAAATTCTGTCAAACTATTTATAAGTGTATATTCTTTGCTAATAGAATTATTGTAGCTATCTTCCATCATATTCATAAATGTTATAATATCTTCAAATATAAGTGAATTTATATCTTCAATCATTTCATTTTTAACAATATTTTTTTCTTTGTAGCATAACTTAGGAATATTCAAATAGTAATTAACATATTTTTTTTCATATTGTAAAAGCTCTTTTGCAACTACTATCAACCTCTCTCCCTCCTTTATACTGTAGAATAAACTTTTATATTTTCTAATTAATAATATGATTATTTATTTTTAATTATTATTTTTATAGTGTTATAAGTTGTAAAAATAATAATTAAAAAAGGCAAGAAAGTAGCACTTATACCTTCTCACCTTTTGATTAATTTACAAATTAAAAATAGGGAGAGATTAAAAAATCTCTCCCTATTTTCGTTATGCCATACTTCTATTGTTATATTTTTATTATCTTATTATATATATTTTGTTAAAATATTTCAAGAAAAGTTAAGATAATAATAAAATTTTATTTTTTAGCTAAATCTGAAAATAACAAGTCTATACTATTAGATTTACTAAGAAGACCATCATTTCTTCCTAATTGCTTAACCTGTAAAGTATCACCCGTTTTTATCATCTTTATTTTTAAAGTTTTATCATTTATAAAAATTGTATCTACTTTTTTATTATCAATATATACAGCACTATTTTCTGTGAAATTTGATCCCTGTATAATCATATGATCTTTTTCATATTCTAAAGAAGTCACTGTTACATCATTTAGTCCCATCTTCATAGTACTTTTTTCAGGCTTTTCATCATTTTTCAAATAATAGTTTTTGCCAAATAATATATCATATTCTAACAACGCTTCATATCTTTCATAATACTCGTCATCACTTAAATAAGCACGGAATTTTTCCATAGGACCATATTCAACACCAGCTAACTCTAATGCCAAACTACTTATATTATAAGCTTCTATTTTATCAAAATCAAAATTATTCATTTCAAAATTACTATAAAATGCAAAAGGTGCTTCATATGCATCTAAATAAAACTTATCATTTTGGAATAGATTTAATGCCGGCATATGATCAGAGTAAAAAACTACCAAAGTATCTTCTTTACTATTATCAACCATATCCATAACATCACCTATAAACTCATCTGTTTCTTTCAATTGATTAACATAATAATATAGTTGATTCTTATCTACATCAGACAACTTTCCTGAAACTTTAATAGGAAAATCATAAAGTTTTAAAGAGTCCTTAGGGTAAGAACTATGTCCTTGTACAGCAATTGTATATACTAAATCACTTCCCTCTGTACTATTTAAAGCTTTTTTTATATATTTAGTCAGTATCTTATCCTTTACCCAACCTCTTTCATTTTTTTCGTATCCATTCATATACTCTATAGATGTAAATGTATCAAATCCAAGCTTTTCATATGCATTATTTCTAGTGTAAAAGTTTCCTTGGAAATTATGAATTGCATGTGCACCATATCCTTGAGATTTAAGTGTTGTTGCAATAGAGTTATAATATTTTCCTTTAAGAATAGTATTATAAGGTATCTCTCCAGGTGTTAAATAGTCAATATTATTTCCTGTCATAACCTCATATTCTGTTCTAACTGTTCCTCCTCCTGTAGTTGGAACATTTGCCATATACCCCTTATTTTCATCACATATTTTCCTAAAGTTTGGAATAGGATCTTCACTAAATTTAGCTTCTTTTATTTTTGTAGGATCCATAAAGGCTTCCAATTGAATAAATATAATATTAGGTTTATTTCCTATTATTTTTCTATTGTCTTCTTTCTCTTTTTCATCAACCTTATCCCTTATTTCTTCTATAGCTTTTTTAGAGTATCCTTTTGGTTTTACCCTAATATATTTTACTGCTGACTCAATAGTAGAAAAAACATATCCATTTTTCTTATAAGATGCTGTAATATCCCATCTTATATATGACATATTTCCTTTATCATATTGATATTTTGTTATTATAGGAAAAGTTATCATTAAAATAATCATTAATAAAACATTACTTAAACTTCTTATCCTTTTATTATTTTTTTCTTGCTTAAATAAAATTATAGTTATTGATATTATTAATATTAAAAAAATTAAAACACCTACAACCATAGGTAAAGTAACATAGTTGCCAGCTATTTCTAAAGCTTCACCTATAGAATATATATCTGAAAATGTAAATGGTACTCCTCTAACTTTATATAAATATTTACTTACACAAGATATGGTTAATATAATAAATGACATTAGAAAGTAAAAAGTTTTTTTTCTTTTTAAAATAAATATAAAAGATGTAAGTATCAATATAAGTAAAAAGTTTACTAAAAACACACCTGGTTTATTTAATAATAATAATTTAACGTATCTTATTTTACCTCTTAATAAAAACTCTGTTATAAATAATAGAAAAAGTCCTCCTATTAACCAGAGTAATACTTCTCTTATGGACTCTTTATTAACCTTAAAAAGGTCTTTAAATTTTTTCTTCATTTATGGTTCCCCCATTATTTAAATCTATCTATTTGAAGATTATAACTCATTTGAAGAAAAAATACAAAAAATATAGTCTTAAGATTTTCTTACATTTTCGTAATTAAATTCGTAAAAAACTCCTCACCAGTTATCCTGGTAAGGAGTTTTATTTTACATAGCTTCTTCTAAGCTTTCTTCTTCAATATTTTGTTCATTAATTTTTTCTTGATTATCTTCTTTAATTGGTTGCTCCTCTGGAGTATTTTCACTTTCTGAAACTTTACTTACTATATTACCTTTCTCATCAAAAGTATAAATTATTCCATTTATAACCTTTTCACAAGATTTATAAGCTTTTCCATTTTTACCATAGTAAGAATTATCTATTTCTTTATTCTTAACTATTTTCCCATTGCTTCCAACATAGTAATAATCATTTTTATAGCTGACTTTTTTATTTTTTACTAGTTTTCCGTCTTTTCCATAATAGTAATCTTTAACTAGCTTATTCTTTACTATTTTTCCGTTGCTTCCGACATAGTAATAAACATCTTTATATTTAACTTGTTTGTCTTTTACTAATTTTCCATCTGCTCCATAATAGTAGTCTTTAACTAACTTATTTTTTACCATTTTATAATCACTATCAAAGTAATAGTAATTTCCACTTATCTTTATCTTACCTTTTAAAGCTTGACCTTTATTACTTCCTGATTTTTTAAAGTAATATTTACTTCCATTTATAATTTGCCATCCAGTTTTTCTTACTCCATCTGTTCCTAAGTAATATTTCTTACCAGATATTGTCTTT
>JALFMW010000046.1 GCA_022782605.1 Clostridium sp.
AATTTGTAGATATTCATGAGTGCAGTGATAACTTGATGAATGTCATAAATGACAGATTGCCTAAACAAGTGAAAAATCCTAATAGTATAAAGTCATCAAATAGTAAAGAATTAGTTTATAACGCATAAAATATTTTAATAAATAAATTAGCAAGTAAAAAGGATCACCAATGGTGGTCCTTTTTTATGGTATTTATTTTATTGGGTGAGTATTTATTATTAGGCATTTATTTTATTAGGTATTTATTTTATTGGGTATTTATTATTTTTCCATAGCACTTTTTGCATATTCAGTAGTTACAACTGCATCGTATGGAACTTTTTTATCAAGTTCTCCCCCTTCTATCATAACGTCCATTAATCTGTTTAAGCTGTCTTCTTTTAGAAGAGGATCTGATGCCCATGCATCTATTTCTTTATATTTCTTTGCAACAACTATTAAATCTTCCATTGAAGTATCTTTGAAGAATGGTTGCATAGCTTCAGCTATTTCTTCATCAGAAGCTGTTTGAACCCATTGTTGTCCTTTATACAATGCTCTTGTGAAACGCTTAATTAAGTCAGAGTTTTCCTTCATATATGACTTAGTTGCACTGTAACAAGTAAAAGGTATTTCTCCAGCGTCCCTTCCAACAGAAGCTACTATATATCCAGCACCTTCATTTACTAATTGAGTTGCAGTAGGTTCAAAAGCAGTAGTATAATCACCTTCACCACCGGCAAATGCTCCAGCCATAACTCCAAATTGCACATCAGTACGAACATTTACTTCACCTGCTGATTTATCTTCTCCAAGAGTTAATCCTTTATTTTTTAATAAATATTCTAAAGTCATTAAAGGAACTCCACCAGCTCTACCACCAAGTATTTCTTTGCCTTTCATATCTTCATAAGAGAAGTTGTCATTTTTTTCCCTGGAAACTATAAAACTACCATCTCTCTTAGTTAATTGGGCAAAGTTAATTGCATAATCATCGCTGCCTTGATTATATACATATATAGAAGCTTCTGGACCCATTAGACCTATATCTGCTTCACCAGAAATAAGAGCTGCCATTGTTTTGTCAGCTCCTTGTGCATCTATAAGGTCAATTTCAATACCTTCTTCTTCAAAAAAACCTTTTGTTATTGCAGCATACTGTGGTGCATAGAAAACAGAATGTGTAACTTCAGCAATTGTTATTTTATCAAGTTTTTTCTCCTGTGGAGAATTGTTGTTTGAAGCACAGCCAGTTAAGGAGCAAATACCCATGGCAAGTGCACTTATAAGAGCAATAATTTTTTTGTGCATAATTATTTTCCCCCCATATAATTAACATAATATATTTTATTAATTGACTAAAATATATGTTACACATTAATGATAATTTACTAACCCTTTATTCTTTTTTGTCTGTAATAATAGAACTTTTCAATTAAGTTGACGATTTCATACATACCCCAAGCACATACACCTAGGACAAATACACCCATCATTACCACATCAAGTTTGAATACTTGACTACCATAAACAATCAAATAACCAATACCATATCTGGATACTAAGAACTCACCAACTATAACACCCACCCATGCCATACCAATATTAATTTTAGTTAAATTTATTAAATTACCAATATTTCCTGGTAATATTAATTTGAAAAGGATTTGAGATTTTGTAGCCCCGAAGCTTTTTAACATTTTAATCTTTTCTTCGTCCATATTTGTAAAGTAGTTGTATGCAGATAAAATAGTGATTACTATGGAGATTGCTATGGCAGTAACAACTATACCTTCAACTCCTGCACCTACCCAAACGATTATAATAGGAGCTAGGGCAGTTTTAGGTAGAGCATTTAATACAACTAAGAAAGGATCTAGGACTTTTGCAACAGTTTCTGACCACCACAGAATAATGGCTATAATTATACCTGCCACACTTCCTATAATTAAGCCCACAAGAGTTTCATAAACTGAAATCCATACATGCTTAAATAATTCTCCGCTTAGGGTGTAGGCTATAAATAGTTTGTATATGTCAGATGGTTTACTAAATAAAAATGTACTTATAATATTGTTATCAGCTAAAACCTGCCATAAAACAAAGAATAATATTAACAATACAATTTGTGTAATAAATATTTTTATTTTTCTTTGTTTAACATTTTTTAAATATCGCTCATATTCTAGAGAATTTTTATTAAAACTCATTGTTATCTAACTCCTTCCATAATAAATCAAAATAAGTTTGAAAGGCAGGTACTTTACGAGATTTAAAAGGAGTTTTTGAACCACCCAAATCTAAATCAATATCATAAGTATTTTTTATGGTAGAAGGTCTCTTTGAAAGGACAGCCACTTTATCTCCCATGGCTATAGCTTCACTTATATCATGAGTTACTAAAATTACAGATTTGTTTTCGTTTTTGATTACTTTATAGACATCATCATTAACCATTAATCTAGTTTGATAATCTAGTGCTGAAAAAGGTTCATCTAACAGTAAAATACTTGGGTCAACTGATAGAGTTCTTATAAGGGCTACTCTTTGTCTCATTCCACCAGACAGTTCCTTTGGATACATATTTCTAAACTCCCATAGTCCATATGTTTTTAAAAGTCTTTCTATTCTTTCCATTGATTTTTTGTCGTTTTTTTTGTGCATAATTTCCAGACCTAAAGTAATATTGTCCATAATACTACGCCACTCTAAAAGGTGATCTTTTTGAAACATATATCCTATGGTGCCTTTTATTGAAACCTCTCCAGAAGTTGGCTCTAAAAGATTTGTCAAAATATTTAAGATTGTTGACTTACCACTGCCTGATGGACCAAGTAGTGATAATATTTCACCTTCATGAAGTGTAAATGAAATATTCTTTAGAACTTCCATCTCCCCTTCTTTAGTGTAAAAATTCTTAGTGAGATTTACTACTTTAACTATTTCTTCCATGATGTCCCCTCCTAATAAATTTTATCCCTATAATTTATAGTATTAAATAGGGTAGGGATTTGTACCTTAAAGGAGGAAAACAATCAAATATATTTAAATATGATTTTTACAATATAAAAAGGTGAGAGGGAAGCTCACCTAAAGTTTATATAAGTGCTAAAAACATATAAATGTATCACATGATGCATTGTTGTGGTTTATTTGTACACTGGCAGCTGTACAAGTACCATCACTATTGTAATTGCATTTTCTTGCTTTGCAGTCTATATCAGTAGATGTTGTAAATGTATTGCTTGAATTGTTACTCAAGCTATTTTCGTTGTTTTTTGGTGTATAAGTTGCACAAGTAGTACCAGTTGTAGTAGAAGCATCAACTCCATTTACTTTTATACTTCCTGCATAGCATATGCCTGAATTATTATAAACACAATTATCAGCTGAACAATTTAGTGTCATATTTGTACCTCCATTTATTTTTTTTATTAGTGTTTACAGATAAATGCTTTTTATTCTATATATGTTAAATTTTAGCTAAATGTCGATACAGAAGAAAACATTGTAACATTTAACCATTTTATAGAATATTTTATAGAAGAGGAGGTATATTAGCATGGATTTACAATTTTTATGTGATTATGCAGAACCTATTGTAGTAGGCATTTGTCTTTGTGTAGGTTATGTAATTAAAGCTAGTCTGAGTTTTATTCCTAATAAATATATTCCATTAATTATGGCTGTATTAGGAACTATAACAAATATATTAATCCAAAAGGGTATAAGTGGAGATATTGTCTTAACTGGTATGTTTAGTGGATTAACAAGTACAGGATTGCATCAAGTATTTAAAAACTTATTAAAAGAAAAAGATGAAACAGAAGGTTAGGGATAATATATAGATATGAAGATATGAGTGAGTGTAATTAAAAATTCACATTCATTTATATCTCTTTATTTATATGTTATAATTTGATTATATTAAACTTATAAAAGAAAGGATTGGGGAAGTGTTTATTTTTTTATTTATAGTATTTTTAATAGTTATTCTTATATTATTTTATATAAGCTTTAGACTGTATAATTTTGCTTTAAATCCAAAATCTTCTAAAGAAGGCATATTTAATAGTAAAGATAATAATGAGCCGAGATTTCAAGACACTTGGATATATGATTATAAGGATAAAGAGGATGTTTTTATAAATTCATTTGATAATCTTAAACTTCATGGGTACATACTAAAAACAGAAAATAGTGATAAATGGGCTATAACAGTTCATGGTTATACTAATAAGGCAGAAAGTATGAGTGCAATGGCATATAAGTATCACTCATTGGGATACAATATATTAATGCCTGATTTGAGGGGACATGGAAAAAGTGAAGGAAGTTATGTAGGCATGGGGTGGCATGATAGACTAGATATTCTTAAATGGATAGATTTAATAATAAAAGAAAATAAAGATGCTAAAATTTTATTACATGGTATATCTATGGGAGCAGGTACAGTGATGATGGTTAGTGGAGAAGAGCTACCTGAAAATGTAAAAGTTATAATAGAAGATTGTGGCTACACATCAGCTAAGGAACAACTAGCTTATAACTTAAAAACAATGTTTAAATTGCCATCATTCCCAATATTAAACTTTTGTAGCTTGATAACTAAAATAAAAGATAATTATTTTATATCAGAAGCTTCAGCTATTAAACAATTACAAAAAGCCAAGGTACCTATCTTATTTATACATGGTGACAAAGATAAATTTGTACCATTTTATATGTTAGATAAACTGTATAATGCATGTAGCTCTAAGAAGGATAAATTAATTATAAAAGATGTTGGACATGCAAAATCTGAAAGTCTAAAGAGTGATTTATATTGGAATAAAGTAGAGGATTTTATAAAACCATATATGTAGTATAAAAGCACAGAAGAATTAATTTTCTGTGCTTTTTTCTTTGGACAATTCTAATGAAGTATGTAAAACATTAAAAGTCATTAATTCTTGGGTAGAGTAGTCAAACTTTGAAGAATTGGCATTTGATATAAATTTATGACAAGACACAAAATTATCTAAACTTATCTTTATATTTTTGTAATCATTAAATAAGAAAATATTTACGAAAAACATAACTAAATATACTTTAATAGATAATAAACAAAATGCAAACTTATATTTATTATAAATATTATGTTTTTTTAGAAATAGCCTTATAAGCCCATAGGCTTTAACATAATCATTTTGAGTGCTTATAGAATAATTTCTTACTATGCTTGTTTTTCTAATTCTATAATGGCATAAAGAATCACTTATAACTGAAATTCTATTTGCTTTATAAAATAAATCACACATTATAGAAATATCTTCGTATTTTATATCTGGGAAGCTTAAATTATCAAACAACTCCCTTTTCCATAACTTATTCCACAAATAAGAGTGAATAAGAATGTCTGGAATTAAGGACTTTAATATGGATTCTTTATTATATATACCTTTACTTTTTTTCCAAATAACTGGTAAGTTAAGATTGTAATTATCAAAATATCTATAAAAATTGCAAATAACCACATCAGACTTAGTTTTACAAGCCTCGCTATATAATCTATCTAAGTAATTTTTTTCAATATAGTCATCACTATCTATAAATGCAATATAATCTCCTTTTACATGCTTAAGAGCTGTATTTCTAGCAGAAGCCACTCCTTGATTTTCTTGATGTATTACTTTATAGTTTTTTATTATATTTTTGTATTTATTTAAAATTTCGTATGAATTATCAGAGGAACCATCATCTACACAAATAACTTCATAATCTTTAAAGGTTTGATTATGAATGGAGTTTAAGCATTCTTCTAGATAGAGCCCTGTATTATATACGGGAACAATTATACTAATAATAGGCCTAATTTTATTGACCATAATTATATCCGCCTTTCATTAATAATATTATCTCTTAGAAGTATAGCATATTATTTATAATTAAAATTTATAAAAATGTATAAAATTTCCTATATATTCATAATAATTATAGTAATCATACTAAAATTGAATAATTTGTAATTATGGAGGTGTAAACTTGACTGATAAAGAGGTTAATATTTATAAGAATATGCAGAGTTGGGAAGAAAAAATAATTCAAATTTTCCCTAGGGCAATTCCAAATAAATGTGAATGGCATGATGAAATAGATATACTAAATATTTTATTTACACTTTGTTATAAGGACCTAAACAATGTATTTTATCCAGATGGACAAGTACTAAGTTTATTTGGTGTAGATTTTTCAAAAGAGAGTAGTTGTATAGAGTTATATACAGAAGAAAACATAGACATAATAAAACCAAGGAAGCTTTCTTTCCATTACTACGATGATGCTTATTTATGGAGTTATTTTAGATTAGAAATAGATGACTTATCTCCTGTATTTAAATCAAAGGATAAGATAGAATATAGGGAAAAATTAATATGTTTAGAAAGTGGAGAATACATAGATTCTAAGAAGTGGACTAATGGTTGTTACTATGATGATAATAACAATAAAATAGAATTAGGTATAAAAGACCAACTGGTAAATAGATATGTACATAAGTCATCATTATTAATATTTGCAAAAGAATCACCATTTAGATGGGTTTATAATAAGACATTAAATTCATTAAGTGAAGATGAAATAGCTAAAATTATTGAAGATTTAATTGTTAAAGAGTGTTAATATTCTAAAAAAGTGCCCATTTTATGCGTGACGAACATTTGTTCTTGATGGTGAAAAAGGGCATTTTATAGGTTCTTAAATTAACTTATATGTTTACTTTCAATTATGTGTATAATATAATATGATAGAATAAAATAACATATTGATATGAAAATTATGTAACATAATAGGAGGAAAACAATATGAGTCAATCACCAGTACCAACACCTCATATAGGGGCTCAAGTTGGCGACATAGCAGAAACTGTATTATTACCAGGAGATCCACTAAGAGCTAAATTTATAGCTGAAAACTTCTTAGAAGATGTTGTTCAATACAACACAGTAAGAGGAATGAATGGATATACAGGATACTATAAAGGAAAGAGAATATCAGTTCAAGGTTCTGGAATGGGTATACCATCAATAGGAATATACTCATTTGAATTAATTCATTTCTATGGAGTTAAAAACCTTATAAGAATAGGTTCAGCAGGAGCAATAAGTGATAAATTAGATCTTTATGATATAGTTATAGGAATGGGTGCATCTACAGATTCAAACTTTGCTGCTCAATACAACTTACCAGGAACATATGCACCAACAGCAAGTTATGAATTACTTTCTAAAGCTGTAGAAGTAGCAAAAGAACAAGGTACTGAAGTTCACGTAGGAAATATATTATCAAGTGATGTATTCTACGGAGATGAAGGTATGGATGGTCTTAGAAAGTGGCAAAAGATGGGTGTAATGTGTGTAGAAATGGAAGCTGCTGGACTTTATATGAATGCAGCTAGAGCAGGAGTAAACGCACTTGCAATACTTACAATATCAGATTGTCCACTAGAAGGTAAAGCTACAACATCTCATGAAAGACAAGTAGCATTTACAAAAATGATGGATATAGCTTTAAACTTAGCTTAATTTATTAATATAATATAAAAAAGAAAAGTCTTCTACTAAGTGTAGAAGACTTTTATAATGTTCTGAAAACACCTGTTACGATACCAAGTATTTCGATATTTCTTTCGTCTAATACTATAGAGTCCATAAACTCATTTTCAGGTTGCAACCTAACAAGTCTATCTTCTTTGAAAAATCTTTTAACAGTTGCATATTCCCCATTAATTAATGCAACAACAATTTGTGAGTTTGATGCATGACTATTTTTATCAACTATTACATAGTCTTTATCTAATATACCTGCGCCAATCATACTTTCTCCCTTAACACGTAAAATAAAGTTTTCTTTTCCTTTTACTAAGTTTGCAGGAAGAGGTAAGTACTCATCAATATTTTGTTCTGCTAAAATTGGTTCCCCTGCTGTTATTTGACCAACTATTGGTAGAGGTATAATTTCTTGGTTAATACCAGGAAGGTCCTCTTCATTATTACTTAAAATCTCTATGGCTCTAGGCTTTGTAGGGTCTCTTCTTATGTATCCCAATTTTTCAAGTTTATTCAAGTGAGCGTGGACTGTGGATGTTGATTTTAAACCTACTGCAGAACAAATTTCTCTTACTGAAGGTGGATAACCTTTAAGTAGCTGCTGTTCTTTGATATACTCAAAAATCGCTACTTGCTTATCTGTTAAATCTAAGTACATAAAATCACTCATTTCCTTATATTCTAAAATTTATTACTATTATCTATATTGTAACACATGAAAGCGCGATACACAAACGTTTGTTCTCAAATATTTTAATCATTATCTAAAATATTATCAGTTTCATCTATTTCATCGATCCATTCAAAATTATTAACAATATCTCTTTTTATATTCTTCTTGTGTGCAGCATAAAGCTGAGTAGTTGTAACATTATCATGATCAAGCAGTGTTTTTACATCATATATAGAAAAGCCTGATTGAATTAGAGAAGTGGCAGCAGTGGCTCTTAATTTATGAGGACTATAGCCTTTATCTCTAGATGTATTCATACAAATAGATGTATATTT
>JALFMW010000088.1 GCA_022782605.1 Clostridium sp.
AGAAAATAACAAAGATAATGAAGAAGACAATACAAATAGTGATAAAGACAATACCAATTCACCAGACATAGATAATAATAACAGTGATAATAATAATAACAGTGATAATAATAATAACAGTGATAATAACAATAACAAAGATGATAACAATAATAATGCTAATGATGATAATCAAGATCAAAATGATGATGAAGAACCAACAGAAGAACCGGACAATAGTGATAATGAAGATGAAAATAATCAAGACTCTGAAGATTCTAAAGAAGATCAAGATGATAATGATGAAAATCAAAATACAGATAATGAAAATAATCAAGAAAATAGTGAAGAAAATAACTCTTTACAAGAAGATGATGATACAAAAGAAAATTCAAGTAATGACAATAGTAACGTAAATGATCTTCTATAATAATTGCAAATATTATATATTTAATACAATAAATAAAATAAAGTTTTAAATTTTGCCACCCTTAGTTTTAAGGGTGGTTTTATTTATATTTGATAAATATCTTAATTATAAAATGAAATAAGAAATAGAATATAAAAATTATCATGGGAAAATATAAATATATAATTTTAAAGTTAGGAGATTAACATGATAGGAGATAAAACTTTTAATAAATTTATATATTTATCAATAATTATCATCATAGCATTTTCAACAGTTGGAATAGCTCCAGTATATAAGGACAAAAAAATTCATAAAAACATTACTATTGAGAATATTTCTGTTGGAAAATTAACTAAAGAAGAGGCAGTTAATATGTTGAAAAAAACTTATCCTCTTGATAATTTTAATATTAATTATAATAATGAAAGTTGGACTATAAAGCCAGAAGATATAGAACTTAATTTTCATATAGAAGAAAGAGTAGATGAGGCACTAAACTATACGAGAAGTAAAAGCATATGGAATAATATAAAAAGAAAAGGTAAATTAAATATAAATAAACCTTATAATATAAAAATTAAAGCAACTTACAATGAAGTTAAATTAAGTAAACAATTAGAAAAAATATATGAAAAGGTAAATGTTGAAGCAGTGGATGCAACTTTTTATGTTGAGCCAAGTGGAGAGATAAAAAGAAGTGAGTCAAAAGAAGGCAGAGATGTTGATATATCTAAATTGAAAGATGATATTTATAATATGATCAATAAAAAGAAAATAAAAGATATTAATTTACCAGTACTTACTTTATATCCAAAAACTTCAACTAAACAAGTAAAAAGTATAAATTCAATTTTAGGACAATTTAGTACAAGCTTTAATGACTCCACATCTAGAGGCAGTAATATTCATGTAGCAGGAGAAAGCACAAGTGATGTTTTATTAATGCCAGGAGAGACATTTTCTTACAATAAAAAAACAGGAGCTAGAAACTGGGTAAATGGATATCAAAGCGCACCTATTATAGTTGGAGGAAGGGTAGTTAATGGAGAAGGTGGAGGAGTGTGCCAAGTTTCCACTACAATTTATAATGCAGCACTACTTTCAGGATTAACTATAGATGAGGTACATAATCATTCCCTGCCATCAAGATATGCTCCTAGAGGTAGAGATGCAACTGTATCCTATGGATATACTGATTTAAAGTTTACAAATCCATATACACATCCTGTTTATATTAAAAACATAGTTGGCAATGGAGCCATAACCTCAAAAATATATGGATGTAACTTAGATAGAGAAAGAATAGTGATAAGAATGGAAGAAGAATATCTTAAAGATAAAATTACCGTAAAAACATATAGATTATATCTTGATGAAGAAAATAATGTTATGAGAAGAGAACTTGTTAATACTAGTATTTACAAAACACATTAAAGTTTTGTGTAAAAATTGTAAGAAGGAAAATTAAAGTAAATATATAATAACTTAATAAAGAAGTGAAAAATAAATATCTATTTGGTGATTATTTAAAAAGTATACTTGTATATTAGGGATAATTAAAAGAAAACAATTAATATACTATACTATGCAGTTTATATAAATAAGAACAAAGGGGGAGAAAAAATGTTAAAAACACCTTTAGGATTTTTATATGTATATAGAAATAATGAACCAATTGAATATGATTTAAAACCACTTCCGTTAAAGCCCATAGAGATATCTTCCTATGAAGTTGATGCCAGATACACAATAGAAATAGATAAGTCTAAAATTTGTGAAGGCGATATTATATCATTTGAAATTGATACAGATGTAATAGCACAAAGAGATGGTGGAGATTGTTTAGTGGAATCAATGTTTGAAAGTGATGAATTGTTTTTAGCTATTGGGGGATATGATATTAATAATCAAGGAAAAAATAATTTTGCATATAACTTTTCAGTTTTAGATAATGGTTTAAAAGTTGAATTTATAAATTTAGAATATATTGAAGATTTTAGTGTTGCCATTGCATGGAGTGAAACAGATAAGGACGATTATTATACTGCTGTATGGTTTGGAGCAGATCCATATATTTAAAAATAAAAAAGGAGTTCAGAATAAATTTATTTTGAACTTCTTTTTTATTTTGTGTAACTGATTTTCTCATATTTAATAAATTAATATTATAGCTTAAAATATCATTTTAAGGAAGTGGACCTAAATGGAAAGACCAAATAATCAATTTTGTGCTGATGCAGGGGGAAAATACTGCCCATGTCATTTAGCTTATAGTGGAGATTGTATAAAATGTAGTTTGATTAGGGGAGAAAAAACTTGTGAGTGTAAGTGGCAAGGAGTTTGTATTTATAATGAATTACAGCATAATAAAATAGTACCAGTTGAAGAGAGAAAAGAGTTACTTTGCAAAGTTGTAGAAAGTAAAGAAATAGAAGATAAGATTTATCATCTTAAAATTCAAATACCAAACTATCTTATAAAAAACTTATGTGAACCGGGATCGTATGTGTTTTTAAAAGATAAGAATAGAGATAGTGTATATTTTAATACACCAATATCTGTTATGGATGTTGACGAGGAAAATAATATTTTAGAAGTAGTAGTTGTTCCAAGAGGAATTAAAACTAAGCCTTTAGTAAATTGTGATTATGTTACACTAAAGGCTCCATATTTTAATGGAATTTTTGGGTTAAAAGAAATTAAATCAAATCAAAATGATAGATGTGTAGTTATTTTAGATGGTTTATCTCAAGTAAATGCAATTAATGTAATTAGAAGATTATTGAGAAACAATAATCAAGTGGAAGCTTTTATAAATGAAGAAGGCAAAAGATTAGAAATGGTTGAACAAAAAATTAAAGATATGGCAGTTAATATTAATTTATTTAATTTAAACGATAAAAAAGAAATATTAGAAAATTATATAAGAAATGAGAAAGTTAGTTTTGTTTACAGTTGTGGATTAATATATTTTAATAAAGACATTTTAAAATTGGTAGATAGTATAGACAAAAATATAAAATTTGCCATACCAAATAATAATTTAATCTGCTGTGGAGAAGGTATATGTGGTGCATGTACAGTTAGATTAAATAACTGCAGAATAAAAACTTGTAAAGCTCAAATGAATGGAAGAGAATTTTTAAGTAATCTTAAATAAAATTGGGGGGATATGAATGGCAAAAGTTGTAGTTGTTGGAGGTGGCTGGGCAGGATGTGCTGCTGCAATAAGTGCATCTAAAGCTGGAGCAGAAGTTGTCATCTTAGAAAAAACTGACTTATTAGTAGGTCTTGGAAATGTTGGTGGCATAATGAGAAATAATGGGAGATATACTGCATGTGAAGAAGCTATGTGTTTAGGAGCAAGAGAGTTATTTACTATAACTGATGAAAATGCTACACATAAAAATATGAATTTCCCAGGTCATAATCATGCCACAATTTATAATGTATTAAAAATTGAACCACCAGTAAGAAAACTTATAAAAGATATGGGAATTGAAGTTAGAATAATGAGTAGAGTTGTGGATGTGGATTGTGAAGATAATATATTGAAAGCAGTAATATTGGAAGATGGTGAGAAAGTAGAAGGAGATAGTTTTATAGATACAACAGGATCTTCAGGACCAATGGGCAACTGTTCAAAATACGGAAATGGATGTGCTATGTGTGTACTTAGATGTCCATCATTTGGAGGAAGAGTAAGTATTACTGCTAGATGTGGTGTACATGATATGATAGGAGAAAGAGCTAGTGGTGATTTTGGAGCATTTAGTGGCTCTATGAAATTATTAAAAGAAAGTTTAAGTGAAGAAATACAAAAAGATTTAAATGAAAATGGTTTTGCAGTAATACCACTACCAAAGGAACTTAGAAATGAAAAAAAATTAGATATAAAAGTATGTCAACAATATGCACTTCATGAATTTGCTGAAAACATAATTTTAATTGATACAGGTCATGCCAAATTAATGACACCTTTCTTTAATTTGGAAAAATTAAGATCTGTTCCAGGATTTGAAACAGCATGTATAGTTGACCCATATAGTGGAGGTAAGGGAAATTCTATTAGATATATGGCTGTTTCACCAAGGGATAATTTTATGAGGGCGGAAAATATGAAAAATTTATTTGTTGCTGGAGAAAAATCAGGTTTTTATGTTGGCCATACAGAAGCTATATGTACAGGATCACTTGCAGGACATAATGCAGTAAGATATTTGGCAAATATGGAATATTTACAATTACCAACAAGTTTATTAATTGGAGATTTTATTTCATATTCTAACGAAGAAATGCATAAAAAAGATGGTGCAAAAAAAAGATTTACTTTTGCAGGAAGTATTTATTTTGAAAGAATGAAGGAATTGGGACTTTATACAATTGATAAAGAAAAAATTAAAAAGAGAGTAGAAGATGTTGAATTATTAGATGTTTATAATAAAAAATTATTAATCTAATAAAAACACCTTTTATATTAGTGATAGGTAGCATTTGTACACAGACGAAGGTATAAACTTTATAGAAGCTTATACCTTTCTTTTTATTTATACGACACGTAAACGTCAGGTGGACAAAATAAAAATGAAAATAAAAATAAAAATAAAAATAAAGCTGGTACTACGATACGTAAACGATAGGTGGCAAAATGAAAATAGAAATAAAAATAAAATAAAAAGCAATCGTTAGAGAATGAAGATATGATGGTTGATAAGATTAATTCTTATTTTATTGTAATAATGACTTTATAAAAATTAAACTTTTAATTAAAATAATATTAAAATAATCTATTGTGCTAGTTAATTTTTTACCAAATAAAGTAAATTAGTTTTTGTAAAAAATAATATCTTATTAGTAGGTTAGTATTTGCAAATTTTAACCAAATACTAACCTTTTTATCTTAGCTATAGAATCATAATTTCCCATAAGTTTATTTATTAAAAATAAAATATTATGAGCTAAAACCTTTATCGAAGTTCTAGTTATAAATCCTAACATTGATTTACTTTTAACTTTATTTAAATTTAATTGCTCTGTTAATTGAGAAAAACTGGTTTCTATCCTTCTTCTGACTTTAAATATTAGTTGTCTTATTTCTTTTGGATAGTTATCTTTACTATTACCTCTTTTTAAGAATAATAAATTTATATCTCTTTCACCTTTTAGCTCAGGCGTTAGCCTTTTATTAACATATCCTTTATCACCTATAATAGAAATAGAATTATATTTATCACATAAATCCCACACCGTATCTCTATCATCTATGTTGGCAGAAGTTATAACATAGTCAGTTAAGAAACCGTCTACTGTAGTAAGTGCATGAAACTTAAATCCAAAATATGTTTGTTTCTTTGATGGACATCTACCATAAGAGGCTTCGCCTTTAAAGCACTTACTAAAATGAGCTCTCCCAAACTCACACACAGGAATAGGCATGCTGTCTATAATTCTTATATTATTAGACTGTAATTGAATATATTCTGAAATATATTCTCGTATTTCTTTAATTACAGCATGTAGATTTCGTTTAGTTCTATTAAATCTAGTTCTATCTCCTAATCTAGGGAATAGTTTTATATATTCTCTTCTCAATAAACTGAAGAATGCTTTTTCTGAGTCAATAGTTAGAAGTTCTCCAACTATACTTATAGTGATTATTTCGCTATCTGAAAGTTTACTTTCCTTAATATTACGTCTATTTCTAATACTTATAGGAATAATATCTTTATAGACATCATCAATTATTGTATAAATTATAGTAAATAAATCAGTTAAATTTTCGATTTCTTGGATATAATAATTATTAAGCTCCAACATTATAGTAACCCTCCTTTATATTGATGCTAATAATATTAGGGTGCTATATTTGTTGGAGTTTTATTATTGTAAAAATTAACTAGCACAACGAGTTAATTCAATATATCTATTTCTAATTGTATTTATAGTAATAGATGTATCTTTAGTTGCTACATTGACAAGCATATCTTTAATTCGGTCTGTCTTTTTATTTTTCTTACTTAGTTGTAAAAACTTAAACCACGCCAAATAATTAGATATGTATTTACTAGAAACCCCGTTAAAATGCATTAACCATCTTTTAAATGCACTATGAAGTGAATTTACATGTTGTAGATGATACACACTATCTAACATTGACTTACCTCTAGGTACTTGTTTTAACTCAACATTTAAATCTTTCTTTACGCCTATATATGACTTGTAACTATCAACGCAAAAAGTAATAT
>JALFMW010000091.1 GCA_022782605.1 Clostridium sp.
TTATCTAAAGGTTTCTTTAAAACTCCTATTAATAGTGCTCCCACAACAGAGCCTATAAGCAATGCCACAAAATACATTATAGGATTTGATATTGTTGGAAGTACAAATATTCCACCATGAGGCGCTCTAAGACCACATCCAAAGGCCATTGATAATGCACCAGCAATTCCTGATCCAACTATACACGCTGGTATGACATGTATTGGATCTGCTGCTGCAAAAGGTATTGCACCTTCTGTTATAAATGATAATCCCATTATATAGTTAACTACACCTGATTTTCTTTCACTTTCAGTAAATCTATTTTTAAAGAAAGTAGTTGCAAGTGCTATTGCAATAGGAGGAACCATTCCACCTATCATAACAGCTGCCATTATAGCAAATTGTTCTGGACCTGCATTTACAACTGTAAGTTGAGCTGTACCAAATACATATGCTGCTTTATTGAAAGGTCCACCCATATCTATTGCCATCATTGCTCCAAGTATTGTTCCAAGTATTATCTTACTTGTTCCACTCATTGATGCTAAGAAATTGTTAAGACCTGTATTTATTGCTCCTACAACTGGGTTAACTGCTAACATTATTAAACCAATTAAAAGTATTCCGCATACTGGATATAATAACACTGGTTTTATACCTTCTAGAGCATCTGGTAATACATTAAATACTTTTTTAAGTCCTAATACTAAATATCCACCAACAAAACCTGCAAGTAATGCTCCTAAGAATCCTGCACTAACTGGTGATGCATCTGCAAAGTTCATAATATTTCCAAATGTATACCCGCTACTTGCTAAAACTCCACCAACAAAACCAACTGCAAGACCTGGTCTATCAGCTATACTCATTGCTATATAACCTGCAAGAACTGGTAACATAAATCCAAACGCTTGACCTCCAATAGTTTTGAAAAATGCTGCTACTGGAGTATTCATACCAAAGTTAGCTGGATTTATTGTATAGTCATCAAGTAAAAATGCTAAAGCTATAAGTATTCCTCCACCAACAACAAATGGTAGCATATGAGAAACACCATTCATTAAGTGTTTATAAAATTGTCTTCCTATACCTTCTTTTTCATTTGAAACTTCATTTGATGAGTTATCTTCTGATGCATGATATATAGGAGCATCACCCTTTATAGCTCTATCTATAAGTTCATCAGCTTTATGTATTCCATCAGCAACTTTAGTAATTATAACTTTTTTGCCGTTAAATCTAGCCATTTCTACGTTTTTATCTGCTGCTACTATTATACAAGTTGCATGTTCAATTTCTTCCTTTGTTAAAGCATTTTTTATTCCTGCAGAACCGTTTGTCTCAACTTTTATACTAATTCCCTTGGCATCTGCTTTTTGACTTAAATTTTCCGCTGCCATAAATGTATGTGCTATACCTGTTGGACAAGCTGTAACTGCAAGAACTGTAGGTAAATCAGATTTAGTATCTGTTTCTTCTTCAACTTCTTCTTCTGGAAATTTTTCTTTCTCTTTTTCATCTATTAAATCTAGAAATTCCTCAACTGATGGAGAGTTCATTAAATCATTTCTAAAACTTTCATCCATTAATATAGTAGATAATCTTGATAGTACTTCCAAGTGAGTATCATTAGCTCCATCTGGTGCTGCTATCATAAAGAATAAGTGGGATAAACTATCATCAAAAGCCTCATAGTCTATACCTTCTTTAGATACACCAGCTGCTAAACAAGCTTTATTTACAGATTTATTCTTTGCATGAGGTATTGCAACCCCTTCACCTATAGCTGTTGTTCCTAACTTTTCACGAGCAAGTATTGCTTTTTTGTATTCGTTTTTATCATTCAAGTTTCCACTATCATTGACTAAATCAACTAATTCGTCTACTACATCTAACTTACTTTTAGTATTTAAATCAAGTTTAACAGAATTTTTATTTATTAAATCTACTATTCTCATAATTTATCTCCTTTCAATTTTTATTTCTCTAATTAACTCATCTATAAATTCTCTCTTAGCCAGATCCGATGAAAATGCTGTTGCACTTCCACTAGCTGAACCAAGCTTTAATGCCTCTTCATATGAATTACTATTTAAGTAACCTGCCACAAATCCTGCTACCATGGAATCTCCAGCCCCAACAGAATTTATTACATTTCCTTTTGCCACGTTACTTATTAATACTTCACTATTTTCAGTTATAAGTAATGCTCCATCTTTGCCCCTAGATATTAATACATTTCTAGCTCCCATATCTTGAAGTTTTTTAGCATAAAATATAATATCTTCAACTGTATCTAATTTTACATTAAATATTTCTTCCAACTCATGATTGTTTGGTTTAATCAAGAATGGATTATATTTTAAAACATTTAAAAGTAATTTTTTAGTTGCATCAACTACAACCTTTACATTATGATCTTTTACATGTTCCATTATTCTTTCATATAAATCTTCTTTTAATGTGGAAGGTATGCTTCCTGCTAAAATTAATATATCATCTTTATTTAACTCATTTAATTTATCAAATAATTCATTAAGCTTTTCATCACTTATATGTGGTCCTCCACCATTTATTTCAGTTTCTTCATCACTCTTTATTTTTACATTAATTCTTGTAAAACCATTATCCAGATTTATGAAATCAGATTTAACATTTAACTCATATAAAGAATTTCTTATAAAGTCTCCTGTAA
>JALFMW010000178.1 GCA_022782605.1 Clostridium sp.
CCAATTTATTTTAAATTTTGAAATATCTTACTATAATTGTATATCAAGTTGTAAAAAAATGTGCTATGTATTCTTCAAGTATTTTGTCATATTTAATTATTTATTTTCATATGTATGTAATTCTCTTAAATTTATGAATAAACTTATTACAAAGAAGAAAAGTGGTATACCTACTCCAAAAGTTTTTATAATATTCAATATACTCATTTAAAACTATTTAAAAATATATGTTAAAAAATAACATATTTAGTGTATTTGTGCTACAATTACTGTTATGAGTTATAGTAGAAATAATAGTATTATCATATTTTGACACTGACATCTATCTACTTAAAACAAATATAACACATTTATATTTGTATGACTCTAAAGTTATTTAAAATCAATAGATAGACCATGTCAAATGATAATCATTGAGACCTCCACACACGAATTACTTATTTGTGTGCTAGCTAAATTTAGGAGGAAATTTATGAATAAAAAATTTGATGTTAGAAAATTAGTACAAATAAGTTTATTAGTAGCATTACAAATTATATTGACTAGATTTTGTTCTATACAAACACCTATCGTAAGAATAGGATTTGGTTTTGTACCTGTTGTTATAATAGCAACTATGTATGGACCAATTTATGCAGGAGTTGCAAATGGAATAGCTGATATTTTAGGACTTATGTTATTCCCTAGTGGAAGTTTCTTCCCAGGGTTTACTCTTACAGCTATTTTAGCAGGTGTGATTTATGGTGTATTCTTATATAATAAACCTATCACTTGGGGTAGAATAATAGCAGCATCAGTAATTATAAATATTGTATTAAACTTAGGTCTTAATACCTACTGGTTATCTATCATGATGGGAAAAGGCTTCTTAGCTTTATTACCAACACGTATAGTAAAAGAACTAGTCATGATACCTATAAAAGTTGTAATAATAGGTATTGTTTGGAAGAGTATTATCGTTAAATTACCTAAATTATCTCAAGCTGTGTAGATAAAAATTGTGTAGCAGATCAACCACTGCGAATTTAGAATAGAAAAATGGTTGTATAAAAAGCTAGAATTGGAGAAAAGTCTATCAAATTTAATTAAGTAACTTGAAAAGCTAAGTGCCTATAATTCTTTATAGGCACTTTTTAAATAAAAAAGAGAGGATATAAACCCTCTCTTAGCTAATCTAATCAATCTTCTAATTTATTTATTAAGATTGTAATTCTTCCTCTAAATGATTATCTTCTAATTTTTCTATTAATTTAAAATCAATTTCTTTAAAGTCCACATTTACATTATCAACCTCAATTCTTACACTATCTCCTATTCTGAAAGTCTTCTTACTTCTTTCTCCTATTATAGAGTAAGTTTCTTGATTATAGATATAGTAGTCATCTCTCATATTAGCAAGCCTTATTAAACCTTCAACAGTATTTTCAAGTTCAACAAATATACCAAATGAAGTTACACCAGATACTACACCGTCAAATTGTTGACCAACTTTGTCTGCCATATAGCAAGCTTTGTAGTAATCATGAACATCTCTTTCAGCAAGTTCTGCTGCTCTTTCTCGCTCTGATGATTGAGTTGATGCATATTCAACTATATGAGCCAATTGATCTTGTCTCTTATTATTTAATTTATTGTTTAATTGCTCTTTTATAATTCTATGAATTTGTAAGTCTGGATATCTTCTAATTGGTGAAGTAAAGTGGCAGTAATATTTTGCTGCTAATCCAAAGTGACCTATACAACTTGGTGAATATTTAGCTTGTTTCATAGAACGAAGCATAATTGTAGATATTGACTCTTCCTCTTTAGTTCCTTTTATTTTTTCTATTATGCTTTGCATTTCTTTTGGATGAACATCTTCTAAATTACCTTTTATATGATATCCAAAAGTAGCCATAAATTTATTTAAGTCTTCCATTTTTTCCACTGATGGAGTCTCATGTATTCTATAAACAAAAGGCAATTGTAACCAGAAGAAGTGTTCTGCAACAGTTTCATTTGCAACAAGCATAAACTCTTCTATCATCTTGTTTGATATTCTTCTTTCATAATGTTTAATATCAACAACTTCACCATTTTTATTTAATATTATTTTAGCTTCAGGGAAATCAAAGTCGATTGCTCCTCTTCTTTGTCTTCTCTTCATTAAAATTCTTGCTAATTTTTCAGCAGCTATAAAGTCATCCACTTGTTTAGCAAAAGTCTTCTTTAACTTTTCATCGTCTTTTTCTAATATATCTGATACTTCTGTATAAGTCATTCTAGCTTTAGAGTTTATAACAGTTTCAGCTATATCATACTTAACAACTTTACCCTCTGCATCTATTTCCATAATACAAGATAAAGTCAATTTATCTTCAAATGGATTTAATGAACAAACACCATTTGATAATTGTTTTGGCAACATCGGTATTACTTTATCTACTAAATAAACTGAAGTTGCTCTTTTTAAAGCTTCTTTATCAAGTTTACTTTTTTCTTTAACATAGTGAGTAACATCGGCAATATGAACTCCTAATTTGTAGTTACCATTTGGTAATACTTCTATAGAAATAGCATCATCTAAGTCTTTAGCATCTTCACCATCTATTGTGAATATATCTAAATCTCTTAAATCAAGTCTTCTTGCTATTTCATCTTCTAATTCTTGTCCCGCTACAAAGTTAGCTTCATCAATTACTTTTTTAGGGAATTCCTCAGGAAGTCCATGAGCTCTTATTATAGAGTCAATTTCAACGCCTCTTTCTCCCTTTTTACCTAGTATTTCTACTATTTTACCTTCTGGTTTTCTATTTTCTTGAGGCCATACAGTAATTTCACAAACTACTTTATCATCATTTTTTGCCCCTGAGATGTATCTTTTTGGTATAAATATATCTTGATTGAATTTTTTATCATCAGGAACAACAAAACCAAAGCTTTTATTTTCTTGGAATAAACCAACAACTCTAGTTACTTCTCTTTTTATTATTTTTATAACTTTACCTTCCGCTCTTCTATCTTCTGTGGCTGGAGTTACTATTTCTGCCATAACTCTATCATTATGAAGTGCTCCATTTATATCATTCTTTGGAATAAATAAGTCTTGCACAAGTTCTTCATCAGATTCAACAAATCCAAATCCCTTTCTATGAGAGACAAATTTCCCTACAAATAATCCCATTTGATTAGGAGACATAACCCTTCCTTTTTTTGTCTTAACTATGTAGCCATCTTCTTCTAATTCATCTAAAAAGTTATAAAACATCGGCATTTCAGATGGGTGTATATTAAATATTAAAGCTAATTCTTCTCTTTTTAGAGGATTATAATGAGGATCATTAATTAACCCTAATAATTGTTCTCTTAATTTTTCAGTCATTTCATACCTCCTATTTTTATTTATTATGTTCTTTATTTTACTTATTTATTAAATTATTAATATTATTACCAAAATTATCTCTATACATATTTTAGTTTTTAAACAACAGTAAAATTTACATCTATCCCCATATTTTAACTAAAATCTGCAAGTTTGTCTAATTTTTATATCTTCCTATATTTACATTATATATATTTTTTTCGTATAATTTTACCATCTGGAAAAAAAAGGAGTGAGACCTATGGATAATTTAATTTTATCCTTTAATGTAGTAGCACCGCTATGCTTTGTAATGGCTTTAGGTTATTTCCTAAAGTATCTAAAAATGTTTGATGAAAACACTGTAAACGTTATGAATAATGTAGCATTTAAGGTATTTTTACCGTGTTTATTATTTTATAATGTTTATACAACAGATTTAGGTAATGTAATAAATCCAAAATTAATGATATTTGCATGTTTATCAATTATATCCTTATTCATTATTTTACTTTTAATTGTGCCTATTTTCGAAAAAGACAATTCAAAGAGAGGTGTAATTATTCAAGGAATATTCCGTAGTAACTTTGTTTTATTTGGAATTCCAGTAGCTACATCTTTAGCTGGTGAAGGAAATATAGGTGTAACAGCACTACTTATCGGTGTTGTAGTTCCTACATTTAATGTGCTAGCTGTAGTTTGTTTAGAAACTTTCAGAGGTGGAAAGGTAAATGTTAAAAAAGTTACTCATGGAATAGTTACAAACCCTCTTATAATAGGATCATTTTTAGGTTTAAGTATGCTAGTTATAGGTATAAAACTTCCTACTTTCTTAGAAGTAACTATTAAAGATGTATCAAAAATAGCTACACCACTTTCTTTAATATTACTTGGAGCTTCTTTCTCATTCTCCAATGTTAAAAAATACTTAAAAGAAACTATTATTACAGTTATTGGTAAGCTAATTATTGTTCCATTAGTATTCCTTGCTATATCTTATGCTATTGGTTTCAGAGGTATTTCATTATTATCCTTAATGATTATGTTTGCTGCTCCAACTGCAGTATCAAGTTTCCAAATGGCAAAACAAATGGATGGAGATGCAGACTTAGCAGGTCAAATAGTTGTATTTACATCTGCATTTTCAATAGTTACTGTATTTGCATGGATATTTGTACTTAAGCAACTAGCTTTAATTTAAATTATAATAAAAAAAACTGATAGACTAATCTCTATCAGCTTTTTTTGATTATCTTAATATACAATGTGCAATTAATCTGTCAAACTCTCTCACATCTACACCCTTTTGTAGAATAATTTTCATATTACCTGCTTTAGTCCAAAGTTCTACTTCTGCACTTAAATCAAACAATAAACCTGCACTTTCCGTCGACCACATATTTATTGATGAATATGGTATGGAGTAAAGTTCAACCTTCTTGCCAGTTAATCCTTGCACATCTCTTATTATTATCCTTTTGTCTGTAAAAGTCGCACTATCTCTTAGTGTTCTGTAAGCTGCAACTGCTACTTCCCCTGGTGCCAATACATCGACTATATCTTCAGGTATTTTACATTTTGCTATGAATACCCATTCAAATAAATTTTCATTTTCTTCCATAGTTTTCTCCCTTTTTAATGAATTTTATATTTCCCCTTGAACCATTTCCTTCTTCAATGAATTTCTTGATGTTATTAATTTTATTATATCAAAAATAATAACTCCACTTACAAGTAATGAAAATATTAAAATTCCAATTGACAAATATTTTCGGAATGTTCCATATTGCATACAGTTTATGCAAGAACTTATAGTTATAATTTGTATAGTTAATAAGAGCATATACAAATCACCATAAGATAAAATAATTCTATTTAGTGAATCTAATTTTTCCCCTTTATTTATTATTAAATTATCATCTAAACCTTTTTCACTAAAATAATAATGCCATTTTCCATATGTGCCCTCTACATTTGTTGCTTCACTCCAACTTGATTTTTTTATATTTTCAATGTGTTTTTCTTCATTTTCTTTTGGAATATATTCTATATGATAAGCCAACTTCTTTTCTTCAAATTTTTCAAACTCATATCTTGTCATCAAGTTATTACTAACATCAATTAGCCTCCAACCTTGACTACTCATTGCTTCTAAGAATTGCTCTTCTTTTTCATATTGAGACGGTAAAAATAATTTTTTTACAACTTTTCTATTATTCATTTTTACTTCCTCCATTCATATTAATACAATTCCTTATGATTATAAAAATATTTTTTTACGATATAATTGTATTACATTTATTCTAAATATTAACAAATTTTATAAAATTAATAATATAAAAAGGTATTTTTTAATAATAATAAAAAAAGATGACTATATTTTACTATAATCATCTTTTTACTTTAAAAATTAAATTTAACTTTTAAGGTTTTAAATATTAAATATTGGCCATTTATTTAATATTATTTGTTCACTACTAGTAATGCTACTGCATTTATGAAAAATAACACAGATACTATTTTAGTTGATTTTAAAAGAAATGCTTGTTTTCCTTTTGGTTTGAAGTAAGCTTGTGAACCTTCTTCTGCACCACTAAAGTCTGATTTAAAGTTTTCTTTACTTTCTTGTGGCATAATTACTAGCATTAAGAATACTGCTAAAACAAGTTGTACTCCCATTAATACATTATTTAACATAGGTAACCTCCTATTTATGATATTATAAACAATTCAAGTTTTAGTTTATCATAGAGTTTTCCATTTTTCAATGAATAGACTTATCTTTTATAAGTATTTTAGATATTGCTCATATCCTTCTTCTATCATTTTTTCCTTTGGTATGAATTTTAACGATGCGGAATTTATACAAAATCTAAGTCCACCTAATTCTTCTGGACCATCATCAAATACATGCCCCAGGTGAGATCCACTTTCTTCCCCTGTTACCTCTATCCTCTCCATATTGTGCGAATAATCAGCCTTGAATCCTAAAACACCCTTTTTTATTGGTTTTGAGAAACTTGGCCATCCACATCCTGATTCAAATTTATCTTTAGAAGTAAATAAAGGTTCTCCACTAACAATATCAACATAAATTCCTTCTTGAAAGTTATTGTAATATTCATTTTTAAAAGGATGCTCTGTAGCTGCATTTTGTGTTACTTCATATTGTAATGGAGTAAGATTTTTCTTAGCCCATATTTTCTTAATATGTTTTGCTCTTCCTGAACCTTTGAAGTATCTATTATAATGGTCTGGATTTTTCTTATAATAATATTGATGATAATCTTCTGCTGGATAGAAAGTTTCTGCTGCTCTAATTTCTGTCACTATCGGCTTATCATATAATCCACTTTCATCTAATTCTTTCTTTGATTCTTCTGCTTCTTTTCTTTGCATATCATCATGATAAAAAATAACTGTTTTGTAATGATGACCTAAATCTGCAAATTGTCCTCCAACTTGAGTAGGGTCTATCACACTCCAATATATATCTAATAACTCTTTATAAGTAATTATTTCATCATCAAAAGTTATTTGAATAGATTCAATATGTCCAGTTAAATCTGTACATACTTCTTCATAAGTTGGATTTTTAGTATATCCACCAGTATAACCAGATATAACCGACTCCACTCCATTATATTCATCAAAAGGTTTTACCATGCACCAAAAACATCCACCTGCAAATGTTGCTAATTTCTTCATAAAAGTACCCCTTTCTCTTAACTTATTTTAGTATTTATTATTTTTATTCCCTAAATAGTTTTCTATAATCTATAAAATTTATAATTTAATTATAAACAAGCTTATTTAGTATTCTTATTTTTTAATATTGATATAATATAAGTAAGAGATAAAAACACTGTCTGGTTGGTAGTCCAGGCCTATTTATTAGAAGTAACCTGCCCTCCTGGGGTTGTCCATTCTCTTGTAATAAATAAACAGGAGGAATGTATTATGGACAAAGTTAGTGGAACTTTCACATTATTATTTGAAAATCCTTTTTGGATTGGTGTTTTTGAAAGTGAATGTGGAAAAAACTATGAAGTTGCTAGAGTAGTATTTGGCCCTGAACCTACAGATGTTCAGCTATATGAATTTATATTAAAAAACTTTTCCTCACTTCCCTTTGGAAAATCAACTTTAGAAAAAGTTTCAACTCAAAAATATATTGGCTATAAGAGAATGCAAAGAAAGATTAAAAAAGAACAGTGTAGGAAAACTATAGGTACTAAGGCTCAAAATGCTATAAAATTGCAACATGAGTCCAATAAGACAGAAAAGAAAAAGCAAGCAAAGTTAAGAAAAGATCAAGAAGAAGAATTGAAGTTTTGCTTGAAACAGAAAAAGAAAAAAGAAAAACACAAGGGTCATTAATTCTCCTTTAAACATAATGACCCCTAATATGACCTAGATTTTTCTAGGTCATGTTTTTTTATATGAACCAAATCCTATGTTAATAGTTTGAATTTTATATAACCTTAACTCCTGGCACGTTAACTATTATTAGTATTAATATCATGAAAAATTCTTAAAATTAAAAAGCCTATCTAACAACAATAACTTATACTGTTATCAGACAGGCTTTATATTAATTTAAAGAATCATATTAATTTAAAGAAATTTTTATTTTTAATTTGGATTAAACTGTTTCAACTTTTATTAAATTAGTTGTTTCACTGCCACCAGCAGTTATTACAACTATATCATTTTCATTTACATATTCAGCTGTTTTAGCTGCCTCTATAGAGTTTACTATTACTTGGTCTGTATTAGCTGATTTATTTCTCATAACTGGAAGTACTCCCCAAGTTAATGATAATTGTCTTCTAACACTTTCATCGCTAGTTGTTGCTATTATTGGACAGTCTGGTCTGAATTTAGATACCATTCTTGCCGTATGTCCTGAAGCAGTTGAACTAAGTATAGCTCTTGCATCTAAGTCCATAGCTGTTGTGCAAGTAGCATAACTTATAGCATCTGTAACATTTTTAGATTTATTTATCTTAGTTCTTCTGTTTCTCATTGTTTCTTCTGCTCTTTTAGCAATTGTAGCCATAGTTTTAACTGCTTCCACTGGATATTTACCTGCAGCAGTTTCTCCAGATAACATTATTGCATCTGTTCCATCATATATAGCATTTGCAACATCTGTAACTTCTGCTCTTGTTGGTCTTGGGTTTCTAATCATAGAATCAAGCATTTGAGTAGCAGTTATAACTGGTTTTCCAGCTTCGTTACATTTTTTTATCATTAGTTTTTGAACAACTGGTATTTCTTCTGTTGGTATTTCAACACCAAGGTCTCCCCTAGCTACCATTATCCCATCAGATACTTCTATTATTTCATCTAAATTATCTACACCTTCTTGGTTTTCTATTTTAGATATTATTTTTATATGAGTAGCATTGTTTTCTTCTAATATCTCTCTTATAGCAAGTACATCAGAAACTTTTCTTACGAAAGATGCAGCTATGAAATCGATTCCCTGCTCTATACCAAACTCTATATCACTTCTATCTTTTTCAGTTATAGCTGGAAGATTTACTTTAACTCCTGGTACGTTAACACCTTTGTGGTTTTTAACTATTCCTGAGTTTTGTACTTCACAAACTATATCATCACCATTTACTTCTTTAACAGTAAGTCCTACTAAACCGTCATCTATTAATATAGTATCTCCAGTTTTAACATCATTAGCTAAACCTTTGTAACTTACTGTACACATTTCTTTATTCCCCATAACATCTTTCATTGTTATAGTAAAAGTTTGTCCTTCTTCTAAAAGAACTTCTGGTGCATCAAATTTTCCAGTTCTTATTTCTGGTCCCTTAGTATCTAAAAGAATAGCCGTTGGCATATTTAATTCTTCTCTTAATTTTTTTACTAAGTCCATTCTTCCCTTATGTTCTTCATGAGATCCATGTGAAAAATTCAATCTACATACATTTAAACCATTTTTTATAAGTTCTCTTAATGTTTCTTCATTTTCACTTACTGGTCCTAAAGTACATACTATCTTCGTTTTCTTTATGTTATTTATCATGATTAGATTTCTCCCCATAATATTTATTATACAATTCTTAATATTGTAGTGTATAAGAAATACTGTTGTCTATTTTATTATACTGTTTTAAAATAAACCTTAAATATTCACTTTTAAATATCCATATTCCCTATATAGGTATTTTTTGTAAAAAATCCTAGTCAGTAGTACAAATAATACTGCTTTGACTAGGATTTTTAAAATTTAATTACTAATAATTAAACTTCCTCAATCTCAAATTATTTTTTTAAGTTGTAGAAAGATTTTAATCCACAGTATCTAGCTTGTTCTCCAACCATTTCTTCTATTCTTAATAATTGGTTGTATTTAGCAACTCTATCAGTTCTTGATGGAGCACCAGTTTTTATTTGTCCTGCATTTACAGCTACAGCTAAGTCAGCTATAGTAGTATCTTCAGTTTCACCAGATCTATGAGATATTACTGCAGTGTATCCAGCTCTTTTAGCCATTTCTATAGCATCTAAAGTTTCAGTTATAGTACCTATTTGGTTAACTTTTATTAATATAGAGTTAGCAACACCAGCTTCTATACCTCTTTCAAGTCTTTCAGTATTAGTAACGAATAAATCGTCCCCAACTAATTGGATTTTCTTTCCTAATCTTTCAGTAAGAACTTTCCATCCATCCCAGTCTTCTTCATCTAAACCGTCTTCTATAGTTATTATTGGGAAGTTAGTTGCCCAATCTTCATATAAATCAACCATTTCTTCAGCAGTTAATTTTTTACCTTCGTGTTTTAAATCATAAAGTTTAGTTTCTTTATCGTACATTTCTGTAGCAGCAACGTCTAATCCTAACATAACGTCTTTTCCTGGTTCGTATCCAGCTTTTTCTATAGCTTCAACTATTAATTCTAAAGCTTCTCTGTTTGATCCTAAGTTTGGAGCGAATCCACCTTCGTCACCTACACCACAAGCTAATCCTCTTTCTGAAAGAACTTTCTTTAATGAGTGGAATACTTCTGCACCCATTCTTAAACCTTCTTTAAATGTTGGTGCACCAACTGGTAATATCATGAATTCTTGAACGTCAACACTGTTATCAGCATGTTCTCCACCGTTTAATATGTTCATCATCGGAACTGGTAATTGTTTAGCGTTAACTCCACCTATGTATTGGTATAATGGTAATCCTAATTCTTCAGCAGATGCTCTAGCAACAGCCATAGAAACTCCAAGTATAGCATTAGCTCCTAATTTACCTTTGTTGTGAGTTCCATCTAATTCTATTAATAATGCATCTATAGCTGGTTGGTCAGTTGATTCCATTCCTTCTAATTGCTCAGCTATTATGTTGTTTACATTATCAACTGCTGTTTGAGTTCCTTTTCCTAAGTATCTTGATTTATCTCCATCTCTTAATTCAACAGCTTCGAAAGCTCCAGTTGAAGCTCCAGATGGAACTATAGCTCTACCTTCTGCTCCTGATTCTAAAACTACTTCAACTTCTACAGTTGGGTTTCCTCTTGAGTCTAAGACTTCTCTTGCGTATACTGATTCTATTACTGACATGGTATTTCTCCCTTCAATTTAAATAATTAACTTGCTAACTCATAATTTCAAATTTAAAATGCGTAATTTTAAATTTATTACACTTATTTGATGGGTAAGTTCATAAATTTTTCCATTATTCTTTTAAACTTTTATTATAAATATATTCCTTTTTCTAAATTAGCAACCTTTTTATAATTTTTAATTTTAGTAATTTAAATTACCTTATTATATATAAATTTCAATTTTCCATATTTAATAAGTTTATTTCTAAAATCCTTAAGTATAAATTACCATAAAACTCCAGAAATATATACTCTTATTTATATGATTAAATGAATTTTATTCACTAATTAATGAATGGCCAGTCATTTCTTCTGGCTTGTTCATATGCATCATGTAAAGTAAAGTTGGTGCTATATCTGATAGCTTTCCATCTTTCAATAATTTAGCATTTTTGAATTCTTCTCCTGTTACTATAAATGGAACAGGATTTATTGAATGTGATGTTACAACTTTTTTAGTTTCTAAATCTATCATATTTTCAGCATTTCCATGGTCTGCAGTTATTATTGCACTACCACCAACTGAGTTTAATTTAGCAACTAGTTTTCCAACACAATCATCAACTGTTTCTACAGCTTTTACTGCTGCTTCCATAACTCCTGTATGTCCTACCATATCAGGATTTGCGAAGTTTACAACTATTAAATCATATTTGTCTTCGTCTATTTTCTCCATAACCTTCTCAACTAATTCTGGAGCTGACATTTCTGGTTGTAAATCATAAGTTGCAACCTTTGGAGATGGTATTAATAATCTCTCTTCTCCTTCATTTGGTTCTTCAACTCCACCATTGAAGAAGAATGTAACGTGAGCATATTTTTCAGTTTCAGCAGCTCTAAGTTGAGTCTTACCATTTTTAGCTAAGTATTCACCTAAAGTATTGCTTAATGATTGTGGTCCAAATGCTATATGTACATTTGGTATAGTTATATCGTATTCAGTTAAACATACGAAGAAACATTTTATTGGAGATTTTTCAAATCCTTTAAAATCATCGCATACTATAGCTCTAGTTATTTCCCTCGCTCTATCTGGTCTGAAGTTGAAGAATATAACTGAATCATCTTCACTTATTTTAGCAACTGGTTGATTATCTTTTGTGATAACAGTTGGTAATATAAACTCATCGTTATTTCCTTTATCATAAGAATTTTGTACAGCTTCAACTGCTGAAAGTGCTTTTTCACCTTTTCCAAGTGCTAAAGCATTGTAGCAAAGCTCTACTCTTTCCCATCTCTTATCTCTGTCCATTGCATAGTATCTACCACTTACTGTTGCAAATTCACCACAACCTATTTCAGACATGTAGTTTTCAACGTCTTTTACATAGTTTATAGCACTTTGTGGATCTGTATCTCTACCATCAGTAAATGCATGAACATATACTTTTTCTACACCTTCTTCTTTAGCCATTTTTATTAAAGCTTTAAGGTGATCTATATGTGAATGTACTCCACCATCAGATAATAATCCCATGATATGAAGTGCATGTTTTTTACCATTTTCCATAGCTTGGCTTAAAACTTCATTTTTGAAGAAATCGCCATCTTCTATTGCTTTTGTTATTCTAGTTAAATCTTGATAAACTATTCTTCCTGCTCCTATATTAGTATGACCAACTTCAGAGTTACCCATTTGACCATCAGGAAGTCCTACATCAAGACCACTAGCATGTATTAATGTATTTGGATATTCTTCTTTAAACTTATCAATGTTTGGAGTTTTAGCAAGTGCTATTGCACTTCCTTCCTTGTTTTCTGTATATCCAAATCCATCCATTATGATTAAAGCTACTGGTTTTTTCATTAATTATTTCACTCCTTGGTAATTTACAAGTGCTATATAATCAGCTGGTTCTAAAGAAGCTCCTCCAACTAATGCACCATCTATATCGCTTTGACCCATTATTTCTACAACATTTCCTGGTTTAACACTTCCACCATATTGTATTCTAACTTTGTTAGCAACTTCTCCATATATAGAAGCTATTACTTCTCTTATGTAAGCTATTACATCGTTAGCTTGCTCTGCTGTAGCAGTTTTTCCAGTTCCTATAGCCCAGATTGGTTCATAAGCTATTACAACTTTTTCTAACTCTTCAGCTTTAACATTAGCAAGACCTGCAACTATTTGTGCTTTAACTACATCTTTAGTTTTATCAGTTTCTCTTTCTTCTAATGTTTCACCACAGCAAAGTATTGGATCTATTCCTACTTCTAAAGCTTTTAAAACTTTTTTGTTGCACGTTTCATCAGTTTCATTGAAGTATTCTCTTCTTTCAGAGTGTCCTATTACTACATAATCTATGTTTAATTCTTTAAGCATTAAAGGTGATATTTCTCCTGTAAATGCTCCTTTTTCTTCGAAATGCATATTTTGAGCACCAATTTTTATATTAGTACCTTTAGTTGCATCTTTTAAATCTTTTAATAAAGTAAATGGTGCACATATTACTGCATCTACTACTTCATCATTTAATTTACCTTTTATTTCATTAACAAACTCTACAGCTTCAGCTATAGTTTTGTGCATTTTCCAGTTTCCTGCTATTATAGGTTTTCTCATTTTTATTCCTCCATAATTTAGGCTTATTTATTGTCTAATGCAACTATTCCTGGTAATTCTTTTCCTTCTAAGAATTCTAAAGAAGCTCCTCCACCAGTTGATACGTGAGTCATTTTATCTCCGAATCCTAATTGGTTAACAGCAGCAGCACTATCTCCACCACCGATTACAGTTGTTGCATCTTCTAAATCAGCCATAGCTTTAGCTATTGCAAGAGTTCCTTTTGCAAATGATTCAAATTCGAATACACCCATTGGTCCATTCCATACTACTGTTTTAGAATTATTTACAACTTCTACGAATTTAGCTTCAGATTTAGGTCCTATATCAAGTCCCATATGACCTGCAGGTAT
>JALFMW010000183.1 GCA_022782605.1 Clostridium sp.
TAAAGATTATGTGGTTATTATAGCAAAGAGGATACACCTGTTCCCATTCCGAACACAGAAGTTAAGCTCTTGAGCGCTGATGGTACTTGGGGGGCAACCTCCTGGGAGAGTAGGACGTAGCCACGTAATCTTTTTTTATTATAAAAATACCTTGTCTCCATAAATTATGGGAGACATTTTTTATGTAAAAATATTTAAAGAAGTTAAATTAGATAATATTAAAAACTCTATTTTTAGATATGAGTAAATAATATACATATAAATACCTTATATTTAATTAGAAGACTTAATAAGGAGCGGTTATGGGAAAATATATATTAACAAAATTGCAAGAGCTGAGAGATGAAAACTTAGTATCCTTTCATGTTCCAGGTCATAAAATTGGATCAATTTATGAAAAACTAGGATATAAACAGATATTAGAAGAAATTTATACTTTAGATACAACAGAGATAGATGGAACTGATAATTTACATAATGCAAAAGAAGTTATAAAGAAGTCTCAAGATAAAACAGCAAAGATTTTTAATGCTGATAAAACAATATATTTAGTTAACGGAACTACTTGTGGTATAGAGGCTGCCATTATGGCAACTTGTAATCCAAAATCAAAAATAATAATGAATAGAGATTGTCATCAGTCAGTTATAAATGCTTGTATACTTGGGGACTTAGAACCTATTTATATACAAACTCAAATATGTAGAAAAACAAATATAATACAAGGGGTAAATGTAGAAGATGTAATAAAAACAATTGATAGCAATTTAGATGCCAAGGCAATTATTCTTACTTATCCAACTTACTATGGAACAACGTATGATTTAAAATCTATATGTGAATATGCACATAGTAAAGATATGGTTGTTATAATTGATGAGGCTCACGGTGCCCATTTAGAACTTAGTAATAGATTACCTAAATCAGCCATTATACAAGGGGCAGATATAATAGTTCAAAGCACTCATAAGACTTTACCAGCCTTTACACAAGCATCAATGTTACATATTAAGGGTAATAGGGTTGATGAAAAGAAAATATTAAGTATGTTAAGATTTTTAGAATCATCTAGCCCCTCATATTTACTTCTAAATTCATTAGAATTAGCAGTAGATATATATGAAAAACATGGACATGAATTAATGGAGAATTTATTAAATACAATAGAAGAATTCAAATTAAAATTTAAAGACAGAGAAAACATACTAATTTACAATGAAATGGACAAAACTAAAATATTTATTTCCTTAAAGGATTTAGGTATTACTGGATATAATCTCGATGAAATTTTAAGACGAGATTATAAAATTCAGGTTGAACTATCAAATTATTACGGTGTTTTATTGATATGTACAATAGGAAATGATAAAGAAGACTTTTATAGATTAGAAAAAGCATTAGAAGACTTACTTTTAAAAATAAAGGAGAAAAATGTACTGGAAGATACAAAATATCCAGAAAGTATACCAACAAAAGTGCTTAATCCAAGAGAGGCATTTTACAGTAGTAAAAAAACAATAAAAATAGAAGACAGTATAGGAAAAATAAGTGGAGAATATATAATTCCTTACCCACCAGGTATAAGCTTAATATCTCCGGGAGAAATTATTACACAAGAAATTATTGCTTATATCCAACAAGGGGTTAAAAATGGTATGATAGTAAGTGGTCTTAAAGACATTAATTTAGAATATATAGACATTATTGATATAAATTAAAGTCATTTTTATGCATAAAGTACGGGAGGAAGTTATGGGCAAGATTTTTTGTTTAATGGGAAAAAGTAGTTCAGGAAAAGATACTATATTTAAAGAATTAAATGAAGATAAAGAATTGAATTTAAAACCAATAGTATCATATACAACTAGACCTAAGAGAATAAATGAAACAGATGGTGTTGAATATTTCTTTATAGATAAAAATCAATTGGATAAGTATAAAGAAGAAAATAAAGTAATAGAGCAAAGAGTTTATCATACTGTTGATGGAGACTGGTATTACTGTACTATAAATGATAAGCAAATAGATCTAGATAAAGATAATTATTTATTAATAACTACATTAGAATCATATAAAAGTTTAAAAGATTACTTTGGAGAAGATAAAGTTTATCCAATATATATTGATATTGAAGATGGAATAAGATTGGAAAGAGCATTAGATAGAGAAAGAAGACAAGCTAGTCCTAATTATGATGAATTATGTAGAAGATTTTTAGCAGATAATAAAGATTTCAGTTTAGAAAATTTATCAAACTTAGATATTAATAAATTTTATATAAATGAAGATTTAAAACAATGTATTAATAGTATAAAAGAAGATATTTTAAGCTTAATACGATAAGATTATAGAGAGATATTAGAGTCTCTCTTTTTTATTAATATAAATGACCAAAAGTGTCTAGAATAAATATAGAAATAAGTGAATTATTTGTTATAATATAAGATAATTACTATAAAATAAAAGTTAGTCTATGGAGAAAATAGATATGTATTTTGAAAATATAAAAGGACAAGAGTTTGCAAAAAAATATATGATAAACTCAATCAAAAATGGAAAAATCAATCATGCATATATGTTTGAGGGAATAGAAGGAATAGGAAAAGAGACTTTTGCTAATGATTTGGCACAAATTCTTTTGGAAACACCTCATTTAGAAAATGCACCAGATTGTATAAGGATAAAAGCTGAGGGTAATAGTATAAAAATAGCCCAAATAAGAGATTTACAATCAGACATTGTAATTAAACCACATAAAAAATACAAAATATATATAATTGACAAGGCTGAAAAAATGACTGTTGAGGCACAAAATGCCTTATTAAAAACATTAGAAGAACCACCTGAGTATGCTATAATTATTCTTGTTACTAATAATAAAGAAAGTTTGTTACCAACCATAAGATCTAGATGTGAAGTAGTTAAATTTACACCTATTCCACTGATTGAAGTAAAAAACTATTTAATCGGTCAAGGAGTTGAATCAAATAGAGCAGGTCTTTTATCATCATTCTCAAGAGGTAGTATGAAAAAAGCATTGGAACTTGCCAGTTCAAATGAATTTTATGAGATGAAAGAAAATGTTCAAAAGTACATAGAAACAATTTTAAGTAAGAATATGGTTGAAATACTTAATATACCAAGTGAGATGGAACAGTATAAGAGTGAAACTATAGCTGTTCTTGATATGATGATAAATTATTTTAGAGATATAATGATTTGCAAAGAACATGTAGACAAAAACATGATAATAAATGCTGACAAAATAACATTTGTACAAAATATGAGTAATAAAATAACATATTCTCAAGTATCTAAAATTATTGATATAATAGAAGATACTAAAGTAAAAATAAAAGGTAATTGTAACTTTAATGTGAGTATACAAGTTATGTCTTTGAATATATATGAGGTGATTAAATGATAAATATTGTAGGAGTAAGATTTAAAAATGCGGGAAAAATATATTACTTTGATCCAGTAGATTTTGAAATAGAAGAAAATATGGATGTAGTAGTAGAAACTGCAAGAGGATTAGAATACGGTACTATAGTTGTTGGGAAAAAAGAAATAGACGAAGAAAGTTTAGTTTCACCATTAAAACCCATCATAAGAATTGCTACAGAAGAAGATACTAAGATATATAAAGAAAATAAAGAAAAAGCAAAAGAAACTTTTGATTTATGTTTAGAAAAAATTAAAGAACATAACTTAACAATGTACTTAATTGACTGCGAATATACTTTTGATAGAAATAAATTAATATTCTACTTTACAGCAGAAGGAAGAATAGACTTTAGAGAATTAGTAAAAGATTTAGCAGCAATATTTAAAACAAGAATAGAACTTAGACAAATTGGGGTGAGAGATGAAGCTAAATCAATAGGAGGTCTTGGACCTTGTGGAAGAAGTCTTTGTTGTTCAAGTTGGCTGGGAGATTTCCAACCAGTATCAATAAAAATGGCAAAAGACCAAAGCTTATCATTAAATCCAACTAAAATATCAGGAATTTGTGGAAGACTATTCTGTTGTTTAAAATATGAGCATGATGTTTATGTAGAAGCTATAGAAAAAGTTCCACCAGTAGGAGCTATAGTTAAAGTTGATGGAAATAAAGGTAAAGTTATTGAAACAAATCCTTTATTAGAACAAGCTAAAATAGAGTTTAATGACAAAACTATAAAGATATGCATGAAAGATGAAATAAAAGTACTTCAAGCACCAAAAAAATGTGATGGATGCTGTGGTAAAAAAGATTTAGATATAGATAGTGCAACATTAAGAGAACTTAAAAAATTAGAAGATTAAAAGTATAGGGGGATTTTTTAATTCCCCTACTATATTGTTAAAGGAGATATACATGGAGGTAAAATTAAAAGACACTGAGAGAATTGACGATTTACAATTAAAAGGACTAAAGGTTATACAAGATAAAAATGGATTTTGTTTTGGTATAGATGCAGTTCTTTTAGCTAATTTTGCTAAAGTAAAGAAAAGAGCTAAAGTTGTAGATTTAGGAACAGGTACAGGAATTATACCAGTACTTATAGCTGGAAAAAGTGAGGCTGAAAAAATAGTTGGAGTAGAAATACAAGAAGAAGTATGGGAAATGGCCAACAGAACTGTTAAATTAAATAATTTACAAGATAGATTAGAAATAGTTAAAGGTGATATAAAAACTATAGATAAACAATTACCAGTGCATGGATTCCACGTGGCAACTTCAAATCCACCATATATGCATATGAATGGAATACAAAACCCAAATGATAAAAAGGCTATTTCTAGACATGAAGTTTTATGTGATTTAGAAGATGTTATAAGAGCAGCATCAAGACTTGTAATGCCTAGAGGAAAATTCTTTATGATACATAGACCTATAAGGCTTGTAGATATAGTAACTTTAGGTAGAAAATATAACTTAGAACCAAAGGTAATACAATTTGTTCACCCAAGAGCAAATAAAGCACCTAATTTAGTTTTAGTTGAGTTTACTAAAGATGGTAAACCAGAGTTAAAAATATTAGATCCATTATATGTTTATGATGAAAATGGAAACTATACAAAAGAAATAGAAGAAATATATGCAAATGAAAATATAGGAGAATAATTATGAGTGGAAAATTATATATATGTCCAACACCTATAGGTAATTTAGAAGATATAACTTATAGAACTCTAAGAGTTTTAAATGAAGTTGATTTAATAGCAGCAGAAGATACCAGACATAGTATGAAGTTATTAAATCACTTTGAAATATCAAAACCACTTACAAGCTATTTTGAGCACAATAAAGATACAAAAGGTATATATTTGATTAATAAGTTGCTTGAAGGTGAAAATATAGCTCTTATAAGTGATGCAGGAATGCCAGGAATTTCTGATCCAGGAGAGGATTTAATTAGATTAGCTATAGAAAATAATATAGAAGTAGATGTATTACCAGGAGCAAGTGCTTTCGTTATAGCATTAGTTGGTTCTGGACTTAATACTTATAAATTTGCTTTTGAAGGATTTTTAGACAGAGATAAAAAATTAAGAAGAAGTAGATTGGAAGAAGTAAAAGAAGAAGAGAGAACTATGATTTTCTATGAATCACCTCATAGATTAAAAGATACTTTAAAAGATATGTTGAAAATTCTAGGAAATAGAAAAATATCAGTTAACAGAGAACTTACTAAAAAGTATCAAGAAGTCATAAGAGAAGACATTGAAACAGTCATAAATATATTCAATGAAAAAGAAGCAAAAGGTGAATTTGTTCTGATTGTCGATGGATTTAAAGGTGAAAAAACTTTAGTAAATGACTATAGTAATCTAAATGAGAGAGAATATGTAGAAGCTCTTTTAGAAGATGGAATGAGCAAAAAAGATGCTATAAAAGTTGTTTGCAAAGAGAGAAAATTAAAAAAAGATTTCGTTTATAAACAAGTATTAGATTTATAAAAACGGGGTGATTTTATGGATATGGGATTTAAGATAATTGATGCTATAAAAAGTAATAATACCTGTGAACAAATTTGTCAATTAAACAAAAATGGTATTTTAGAAAAGATAATACCAGAAGTAAAAAGTATGAAAGAAGTTGGTAAGTGTAAATATCATAAAGTAGATTGTTTTACCCATACTATTTATGCTTTAGAAGAGTTTGAAAAGCTAATAAGAGAAAATAAATTTCCAAGTCACTTAAAAGATGAGGTATGGAAATATCTAAATAAAGAAGCTGATAACAATTTAAAAAACATAGATTTACTAAAATTAGGTGTATTTTTACATGATATAGGAAAAGCAGATGCTAAAACTATTGATGAAAATGGAAGAGTACATTTTAAAGGACATGAAAAGTTCAGTGGAGAGATTGCATTAAATGTAGGAGAAAATCTTAGATTATCACAAAATTCTATAAAATTACTTTATAACTTTACTAGATATCATATGTATCTATTAACTCTTTATAAAAAAAGTAATACATCACATGATGTAATGAAGGAAATGTTTGATACATTAAAAGATGATATAATTGGAGTTATGCTACTTGGTTTTGCAGACATAAATGCAACTAAGAAGCTGATTGAGCCAATAGAGAATGAAGAAGTTTTAAAAACATATGTATACTATATATTAACAGTTTATTTATATAAATATAAAAAAAATGTATCCTTTTAATATTTTAAAAGGATACATTTTTTATTAATTTACAATTTTATAGTAACTATAAAATTGATTTTGACTGTATAGGTGTCGATAATATAACAGATGTTTTAGTTGAACCGATAGTTTTAATACTATCAATAACACTTTCTAATTCATACATATCTTTTACTATAACTTTAAGTAAAGAACAATCATCTCCAGTAATATGATGACATTCAACAATTCTAGAGTCATTTCTAGCTGTATCTAAAAATGATTCATATTTATCACTTGGTAAAGATATATGTATAAAAGCTTTTATAACTCTTCCTAGAGAATCTGGGTTAACAATAGCTTTATAGCCTTCTATTACACCTGACTCCTCTAATCTTTTAACTCTTTCAGAAACAGCAGGAGAAGTTAAACCTACTATTTTACCTAAATCTTTCATTGAAATTCTACCGTCTTCTTGTAAAATTTCAATTATTCTATAATCAGTTACATCCATTTAAAGACCCCCTTAATTATTAGTTATATTATAAGTGTTTTTTTGAATCTAATAATTCAGATTTTAATTTCCAAAGGTTGTCTGATAAATCAACTTTATATTTTTTAGGATTAGAAAATCTTTTATACGAATCCCAAAGAGTATTAAGTTGTTCATTAACATGCTTTTTAATTTCAACAACACTTTTAGGAACATATTTACATTCACCATTTATAAATAATGGTTTTTGTAATTCTTTTATTGTATAGTTTTTGAAAGTTGTTTCTTTCCAAGTATATGTAGGATCAAAAATAGTTAAAGGTTGAGTTGTGTCAATATCTTCATCATGAAGCATTATTAAATCACCCTCAGCCATATTATTTTCATTATATATTCTTACTACTTTTTTGAATCCAGGGTTATTTATTTTCTCTGCATCTTCAGAAACTTTAATTTTAGGAATTAATTTATCTTTGTCATAAGAACCAGCTAATTTATATACACCTCCTAAGGATGGTGATTCAGCTGATGTAATTAACTTTGTACCAACCCCCCAAGAGTTTATAGCAGCTCCACTTGATTTTAAGCTGGCAATAGTATATTCATCTAAATCATTTGAAGCAGTGTAAGTTAAATCATAATAACCAGCTTCTTCAAATAGTTTTTTTGATTCAACAGATAAGTATTGTAAATCTCCTGAGTCTATTCTAATTCCCATTGGTTTATGTCCTTTAGCTTTAAGTTCATCAAATACTTTAATAGCATTTGGAACACCACTTTTTAGAACATCATATGTATCAACTAATAATAAACAATTGTCTGGATATACATCGGCATAAGCACGGAAAGAATCCAGTTCATTGTCAAATTTTTGTACCCAGCTATGAGCTTGAGTACCAACTACAGGTATGTCAAACATTTTCCCAGCTAGAACATTAGCAGTTCCAGCACATCCGCCTATTACAGCAGCTCTTGCTCCATAAGTACCTGCATCAGGTCCTTGAGCACGTCTAAGTCCAAATTCAAACACAGGGTCTCCTTTAGCTGCATAGCAAACTCTAGAAGCTTTAGTTGCAATTAATGATTGGAAATTGACGATTGTTAATAGAGCAGTTTCTATCAATTGGGCTTGGTAAAGAGGTGCTTTTACTGTTATGATTGGTTCTTTTGGGAACATGATAGTTCCTTCTTCAACAGCATATATATCCCCCGTAAACTTGAAGTCTTTTAAAAAGTCTAAGAATTTATCAGAAAATAAACCTAGGCTTTTTAAATATTCTAAATCATCATCTGAAAAATGAAGATTATGTATGTACTCTACTAATTGTTCTATTCCACAAATGATTGTATACCCACCATTACAAGCATTTTTCCTGAAAAACATATCAAATACAACTATATCCTCATGAATATTCTTCTCATAATATCCATTTAGCATAGTTAATTGATATAAATCAGTAAGAAGTGTTAAATTTCTCATGGTATTTCTCCTTAAATATTTAAATAAATTAAAAAACCTTATACATATACTAAAACATAATATACCCCAACTTTCAAGCATAAAGTATATGTAGGCTACTATATAATAATACATCATTTAATTTAAGTATACATCATAAAATGGTTTAAAGGAGGCGATTAATATCAATAAATTATGGTTTTATATGATAGTTATAGGAATAGTAGGTAGTATATGCTTTAATAATCTACCAGAAACAAACCAAGCAATACTAAATGAAGGGACAAGGGCTATTGAATTTGCAATAACTTTGGCAAGTGTAATGGCACTTTGGATGGGTGTAATGAATATAGCAAAAGATTCAGGGCTAATAGATAAAATAGCAAAGAAAATGAGTCCATTAATGAAAGTATTATTTCCAAATGTTCCATCAAACCATAAAGCAATGTCATATATGGTTATGAATATGGTATTGAATATGCTAGGTGCAGGAAATGGGGCAACAGCATTTGGTCTAAAAGCAATGAATGAATTGCAAACATTAAATAAAGATAAGAAAAAAGCTTCTCCTGATATGATTATGTTTTTAGTAATAAATATTTCATCAATACAGCTAATTCCTTTTACAATGTTAAAAATAAGAATAGATGCAGGTAGTGTTAATCCAAACTCAATTATTATTACCACATTATTTGCAACAACAGTCTCTACAGTAATAGGGATTCTTAGTTGTAAATTATTACAAAGGAGGTATAAATAAATGTTAGATTATTTTTCTAATATAATCATACCTGTAATAATTTTATTTATTGTTATTTATGGCAAAAAACAAAAAGTAGATATTTATGAAAGTTTTATAAACGGAGCAATTGAGGGATTGAAAACAGCATGGCATATATTGCCTTATATAATAGGAATTTTTTTAGCAATAGGAATTTTTAAATCAGGAAGAGGAATAGAAATATTGGAGTACATATTTTCACCTATTGTAAAGCTGTTAAACATACCAAAGGAATTAATAGGACTTATAATAGTTAAGCCCTTGTCTGGAAGTGGAGCTTTAGGAGTATATGCTGAACTTGTGCAAAGGGTAGGCATTGATTCATTAACAGAGCAAATGGGAGCAACTATTGTGGGAGCATCAGAAACAATTTTTTATACTATGGCAATTTATTATGGTAGTTTAAAAATAAAAGACACAGGCTATACTTTATTTTGCTCATTATTATGTCATATAGCAGGTGTTTTAGCATCAGTATATATTTGTTACTTAATATTATAGTTATTGACAATAAAATATAAATTTACTAAAATTAAAAGCAGGTAATAAAACTTTATTGTATCAAAAGATTTATTTTGATTATAATATATAATACATATTTAAAATTAAATATAATAAAAGCGAAGAAGAGAAGAGTAAGTAAGGATTTTTTCTACAGAGAGCTAGGGTTGCTGAAAACTAGTGTCAAAAGAATTACTGAAGATGGCCTTGGAGCTTTTTATCTGAAATAAATTAGGATAAAACATTTAGACATGTTATAGTCTACTAAGATATCTATTGAGTATATCTATAAAAATCATTTGGAGAATTTGATTTTATTTAAGGTATAAAATTTCAAATAGATAAATTAGGGTGGTAACGCGAATAATATCTCGCCCCTATGGACTTCCATAGGAGGCGAGTTTTTTATTATAAAAATGAAAATAATAATACACGAGGAGGTAATAAAATGAGCAAACCAACATTTTATGTAACTACACCTATATACTATCCAAGTGGTAGATTACATATAGGACACACTTATACAACTGTAGCAACTGATGCAATAGCTAGATTTAAAAGATTCTGTGGTTATGATGTAAAATTCTTAACTGGTACAGATGAGCACGGTGAAAAAATCCAAAAGAAAGCTGTAGAGCAAGGTGTAAGTGAAATAGAATACTTAGACGGAATGATAGCTGGAATAAAAGATTTATGGAAAACTATGGACATATCTTATGATGATTTCATAAGAACTACTGAGTCAAGACATACAGAAATAATCCAAAAAATATTCACTAAATTATATGAACAAGGTGATATATACAAAGGTGAGTACGAAGGAAGATACTGTACTCCATGTGAAAGTTTCTGGACAGAATCACAATTATTAGAAGGAGATAAATGTCCTGACTGTGGAAGAGAAACTTATTTAGCTAAAGAAGAAGCTTATTTCTTCAAATTATCTAAATACGAAGATAGATTAAGAGAATTATTCCAAAATCCTAACTTCTGTTTCCCTGAATCAAGAAAAAATGAAATGGTTGCAAACTTCTTAGACAAAGGTTTAGAAGATTTATGTGTAACTAGAACTACATTTGACTGGGGTATAAAAGTACCTTTCGATGAAAAACACGTAATATATGTTTGGGTAGATGCTTTATGTAACTATATTACAGCATTAGGATACATGACAGAGAATGATTCTGAATTTAAAAAATATTGGCCAGCAAACGTACAAGTTGTTGGTAAAGAAATCATGAGATTCCATACAATAATATGGCCAGCTATATTAATGGCTCTAGATTTACCAGTGCCACAGCAAGTTTATGGTCATGGATGGATATTATTCGGAAATGATAAAATGAGTAAATCAAAAGGAAATATAGTATATCCAGAACCAATGATAGAAAGATATGGAATAGATACACTTAAATATTTCTTACTTAGAGAATTTGCTTTCGGACAAGACGGAAGTTATACTCACAGAAACTTTGTAACAAGAATAAATACAGATCTTGCTAATGATTTAGGAAACTTAGTAAGTAGAACTGTATCAATGGTAGAAAAATACAACGATGGTATAATACCAGAAGCTGTAGAATCTACTGAGTTTGATGCTAGCTTAAAAGAACAAGCTAAATTATCAAGAGAAATATTTGAAGCTCAAATGAATAAAATGCAATTCCATGAAGCATTAGAAGGTGTATGGAAATTAGTAAGAAGAACTAATAAATATATCGATGAAACTATGCCATGGGCTTTAGCTAAAGATGAAGCTAACAAAGGTAAATTAGATGCAGTATTATACAACTTATGTGAATCTATAAGAATAATAGCTACTCTAATAAACCCTATAATGAATACAACTGCTAATAAAATATATGACCAAATAGGAATAGCAGGACAAGAAGAATTAACAACTTGGGAAAGTACAACTACATTTGGTTTAATTAAACCAGGAACAAAAGTAGAAAAAGGACAAGCTTTATTCCCAAGACTAGACATCGAGAAAGAGGTAGCAGAATTGGAAGAATTATTTGCAGAAAAAACAGAAGCAGTAGAAGAAGTAGCTCCATTAGAGCACAAAGAATTCATAGGAATAGAAGAATTAGATAAAGTAGAATTAAGAGTTGGTAAAATATTATCTTGTGAAAAACACCCTAAAGCTGATAGACTTTTAGTTTCTCAAGTTAAATTAGGACCAGAAACTAGACAAATAGTATCAGGTATAGCTAAATGGTACAAGCCAGAAGAAATGGTTGGAAAAGATGTTATAGTAGTATGTAACTTAAAACCAGTTAAATTAAGAGGTGTTGAATCTCAAGGTATGATACTAGCTGCAGGAAATGATGGAGACGATTTAATAGTTCCAGTTGCAACTGGTGCAAATGATGGTTGTGAAGTTAGATAAGGAGATAAACTTATGTTATTCGACTCACATGCTCACTTAAATGATGAGAGATTTGATGAAGATAGAGAAGAGTTAATCTCTTCTCTTCAAGAAAAAGGTGTAGATTTAGTTGTAAATCCAGGTGCATGTATAAAAACATCTATAGAAAGTGTAGAACTTGCTAATAAATATGATTTTATATATGCAGCAGTAGGAGTTCATCCTCATGA
>JALFMW010000187.1 GCA_022782605.1 Clostridium sp.
TCTACATTTATATTTATAAAATAATTTTTTAATTTTAATAGCTTGAATTTCAAAATCTTCTGCGACAATACTAAAAATATTTACTAAAGACTTTATGCTTGCTCCTTGCGGCTGCGGCGTTACTTTTATTACACATACTTCAGTACTACATTTAGTTCTACCTACATCGATACCTAATATATAATATGCCGTTTTACTTGATCTTCCGCTATGTTCATATTCTGGTTGATTTAATTGTCTATACTTATCAAATACATCTGAACTAAAATAAGCATTTTCCGCATCTCCGCTCCAAATTGATCTATATTCTCGATCAAAAGAAGAGTCGTTAAATGTACCCTCTAATTTAAGTTTGTCAACAAAATCTTCATCTAGTAAGCCTTCTTTAACAGGCGTTTCAAAAGTACCGCCCATAATCATATAATTATCTGGATCAATGACAGAATTAATTAGCATATCTATTAATTTATCATAAGAAAAAGAATTTTTCCATCCAGCTGTTGTTATAAACGTTTGACTTTTATTTACTAACTCTTCAGGATGTGTTGTTCCATCTCCTAAACGCCTATCAATATTTGTTGTCAATTTTTTTATAATTGGACTATATCATCAACTTTTTTCCATCTCCAACCTTTATGATGAATATTAACAGTTTTTCCTCCACAAATAGCTGCTATAGCTTGATAAGTTCCATTAACATCTTGAGCAGCTTCTCGATAAGAATTATAAACTTGTAAAACATTTAAATCATCATCGCATCTTGCAACTTTAGTACCAGGTCTGTTTTCTTTTGCAATAGGAGGAAGTTGTAAACATTCTTCATCTGCATATCGCCACTGAAAATCACCTGTTCTTCTTCTATTTCTTTTACAACAATCAGTAATTTTAGATTGTTGTAAATTTAATTGTCTTGCTGCTTCACTTGCGCTCTCAAAAGTTCTAAGTTTATTACCATTTAAATCATATTGAACTACTGCTTTTAAATGTGAACTATTTAGATATCTTCCTTCTAAAACAGCTTTTTGAGAATTTTCAGAAGGTGTTACCCATTCTAAATTTTCAACATTATTATTTCCTCTATCACAATCAATATGATTTACAAATGGTTTATTATCTGGATTATCTATAAAAGCTATTGCAACAAGTCTATGAACTCGGCATCCTTTTTGTTTTCCATTTCCTAAGGATAAAGTTACATGTTTATAACCTTGTTGTATTCTTTGAGATAATATTTTTCCAGTAATATTATTCTTTACTACTCCAGTAGAAGAAATACTATAATTCGTTTCTATATCATCAATAATAATTGTTTTCCAAAGTTCCATAAATATTCTCCTTTTTTACATTAGTATTTACCGGTATATACATACCTTCAATAATTATTAAAATTAAGAAATAATATTTTATAGCACTTTGTCCAAAAAAGTTGCGGTGCGCTTCGAACTGTAGTCATCTCAGTCCTAACTGGTCGTATTTTTCCTCCAGATAGTCTCTACACCTTCCCTTTTGGGCTTGGCACGGTCTCACTTTCGCCTAACCGTTAGCAACTTTTGTCACACCCCTTGACTAAAGGGTTCACACCGTTCATTCATTAATTTGTCACCAAATTATGTCCCACAACCTTAAAAGTCTAGGAATTATAATTTCATTTAAAGCATCTCCATCCATAAGAATAGCTTCCTCTACTACAATGCAATGACGTCTTTGTCCACGGGAACTTTCTCTTGCCGCCAAAATATCAATAGTAGAACCATTTTTAAAGATATATTTTACATTATCTTTAGATTTTTTGGATTGTCCTCGATCCCAATTAATCTCATTATTTAAGGCGGGGATTAGTTTACATATTTCTTCAATCTTAGCGATAGTAATACTGGCCGCTTGCTCTTTCAGTTTTGTTATCTTAAAAGCTTTTTATCTTTTAATTCTTATACTTCATTTTGTATAAGCTCAGCATATCTTTTCACCCTCGTTTTTACGTTAGGTTTGATTACTGGTGAGGTAATCTCAGAAAACCCTTTATGTTTTCGTGTCGCGGCCTCGTGGTAGGATTATATCTTTTCACCTACTATGCGTTGCCCCTGGCTATGATTTTCATAGCCTTCGGTTCGGATTAGCATCTCAGCCTCTCTGCTTAGTTCCGCGATAATCATATAATATATTTCTATATTATACGGCAAATTATTTTATATTTTTATGATATTTACTGCCATTATTTATAAAATCTAAATAATATTCATATTTTCTATCAAGATAAACCGTAGCATCCTGATAAATCCAATTTAAAAAATTTAAAACATCTTGATAAGCTCCAAAAACATATCGTTTGGCTCCTAGCTCTCGATGACAAATAAAAATTTTATTATCTTTATTAATATCATCAATATTATCTAAAAAACCCTTTATAAAATCTTCTGTTCCTATGATACCAACTTGAAAACAAGATTCTGTATTAGTAAACCAGCCATCTCCATCAAAATAACCTCTAATAAAGTGTTTCATTAAATGTTTTGGAACCTGGTCATAAGTTGGATATTTTAATATTAAAGATTTTTTAGGAACACATCCTTGATTAACTAAATCTTGTTTACAAGATTCGCTTCTAAAGCTATATCTGTAAGATTTGGTTTTTTCTCTATAAGAAATTTTATTATTTATACCAATAAAATCTCTAAATTTTTCGATATGATGCAAATCTTGTTCTGCAAGACCTAGTTCAATTTTGTTTTCTTTGGACCCAACAGAACCATCTGCATATAAAAAACCTAGCCAATATGCCTTATCTTCTGTATCAATTTTTTCAAATATATGTAGGACGTTTTTTGCACTCATAATGCTCCTCCTTAATATTTAAATCATAAAATAATAAATTTACCACCAGTAGTAACTGCCGCCTGAGTGCCAGGATATAAAATTGCTTTTAACATAAGACTCATCATAGTTAAAAAAGATTTAGAATCTTTATATTCCAATAAGTTCGCAACACTTATTGCGTTTTATAAACTGCTATATGTTTCCATATAGAATAGACTATATCACATTTCTTTAAATAAAAGAAATCCTTCCATTTCGATTTAAGGGATTTTCACCCACCGCATTCGCTTCGGTCCTACTCCTATTGCCTTTATTTATTATTCCTCGAAGGCTATTTCAGGATAGTCGTTGAAGTTTTATTCTACATATTTAAAATGAAAACCTCCATGAGATTTATTTGTCCCTCTACATACTTTTGAAATTGTACTAGGATCTAAACCTAACGTTCTTGCAGCTTCTGCACAAGAGTCAAAAAATGCAATATGTATATCTGTCAGCGTTAATTGTTCTACTTTCTTACATGAAGAATTGGTTTTTGTTACATATAAAGCAGATTTTACATTTTCACTTAAAGTGATTAAACGCAAATTCTTTAAAGAATTATCTGTTTTATTGGCATTAATATGGTCTATAACGTATCCTTCGGGAATATCGTTAATTTCATTAAATACACAATAAACTAATTTATGAACCATGATATCGCTTACTATGCCATTATTACTTAGTCTAACTTTATTATAACCACAAGTTAAAGATGGTTTTAATAATAATAATGTCTTATCATTTCTAATTCTTCCTAGATTAGATACTGAATAATTATAATTAGGAACTTTTTTCCATATTTCATCTAATAAATCTTCTTTATAATATTCTCTTTTACGCATTGAAACAATTAATTTATTAGAATATGCATGTTCTGTATTTTTTGAATAAGTTATCCATTCTAAATTATCTACATTATTATTTAATTTATTTCCATCTTTATGATTAACAACTGGTAAATCTTCATCATTCATAAGAAAATTTTCTGCAACTAAACGATGAGCATAAAACATTTTTTTTACATTATTTTTTGATAATCTATAATATCTATAACCATGCTCTCCAATAGAACCTTTTAACATTTTATTGGTTTTGGTATTTAATACATCTCCATTATCGTAAATAAAATAATCTTCATAATTAGGTATTCTTTTTCTCATTTTGGTCTCCTTTTTAGTTTTGTAGAATACTTACCTGCTTATTCCCTTGATAAATATTTGTTTCCCTGAGTATCTTCACAAATATATTATTTTAGGGTTCAAGCAATTAAAAAGGTTTGTCCAAATTTCTTTTTAAAAATTTTTGGCGCGAATCCACGCACGAGGAAATACAGCATAAACCCATTTATGCCTCATTACTATTCTAAGAAAGACTCTTTGATAAGTATAAAAATTAAAATTACAATCTGGTCCTTTAATATCATCAATAAAAATATCAGGATATTCTCTATAAAAGGCGATAGCTTTTCTAAGTTCAGGCAAGCTTTTCTTTAAACGCTCTTCAGATATGCCTTGCTTAGCACCTCTTTTTGCAGAAAGATCTAATAATGCTTTTAAACTCATGCATCTTCGTCTCCTTCTTCTTCTATTGTATTGCCACCTTTCATAGCTTTATAAAAATCTGCATAATCTTGATCAGTAACTTCAACAGTATCTAAACCTTTTAATTTAGCTAATTTTCTATCTTCTTTTTGCTGTAATAATATTTCTTTTTTCTTTAAAAATTGTTCAATCTGTTGTGATAAATTAGTATCATTATGAATTAATGTTTGTAAATATTCTTTATTATCTTGAATAATTATATCAATAACATCTTTAGGCGCATCTGTTACATACCTAGGAATAAAACCGCCTTCTTTTTCACAAAAGGCTACAATAGCACCAATACTGTCAAAATCAGAATTATCCCCATCTTTATTTTGTGCTTCTGTAAATTTTAATGATTTTCTTAATGCGTCATAAGATCTATATAATTTAGCATAAGAATCAAAATCACCAGTATCAAGTGCTTGATTTAATTTTAAATCTAGTTTACATAATTGAATTAAACCTTTTTCCAAATCCGCATTATGAATATCAAATGAATTTTCATAGTCTGCGTAAACCTTTTCAAGAGCAACCCAATCTTCTGATTTATATAGCCGCCCCCATTTCATAGCTAAGAAAATTTTATCTTCTTCTGTCAATTCCGCACCAGGATCAGGAATTTGAACTTGTTCAAAATCACTATTTGTAGGATACGGATTTTTAGATCCCATTGGTACATTTAAATCTGGCTGAGTCTCAACATAAGTTAGATATTGTGCTTGAGATATTTCTCCTCTTTCATAAGCTTCTTTAATATTTTCAATCCTAGATTCTACAATTTCTTTTGGAGTTCCATATAATTTAGCTTTTTCTTCCTCTTGACGTTGAAGCATTTCGCTATCAGCATAGCTAAAATTTTTCCATTGTTTTAACTTCATTTTGGAAATATATTTTCCAAATACTGACATACCATTCATTTTATAAGGATCTTTTTGATAAGCTCGATCTCTTAAAACATTCCATTCAGAGGGAATGTAAGGAACATCATACTTCTCTAATAACCATAAAAAAGTTTCTGGCTCATAATTGTTGATATGCATTGTTTCACAATTTTTACACATATCAGATTTTTCGCCTGACTTTAACGTATAAAAATTTACACTTGCCATTGTTCTTCGACATTTAGAACAAAAGCGAGGTTCATTATTATTAACTTCCGCCATAAATAATCACTCCTTTACTTATTTTTCTTGTTGCGGCATTCCTTGCATATACTATAGTAACCGTCACGGCTTGTTTTATTTTTTGAAAAATAGTAATTATGAGCTAATTTAATTTGTCCACATCTTGAACATCTTTTCCATTTTCCATAATCTTCAAAAGTATAGTGCCAAATAAGCCAATCCTTTTGAGCTTGTTCAGCTATTAATTTTGGAATTTTATTTCTCCATAGACAAGAGATGTATTCTACTGAATGCTTGATTCCATGTTTTTCATAAAGTAATTGTTGGATTTCCGCATTCTGTTTTCCATCTATCTTATAAATAACAATATCATAATAAAGAGGATATTTTTCTTTTAATGCATTATCAACTAATACATCCAAATCCATCATCATCCATTTCATATCATTATTAAACTTATCCCAGCTATCTTCTTTTAATTTTGAATAATTACATAATAAGGCGGAAATGTGTTTTTCATTAAAAAAATTTATTAGTCCATTACTAGAAACAGTACCATTATCTTTATCTTCTTTTACTTTTTCACTTAAATCAATTTTTGAAGCACTTTTTATTAAATTCATTGAATAAATGGGTTTTTTATAAGATCCTTTAATTACATATTGATCTTTCCGCATCTCAATAAGCTGTTTCCGCAATTTATAAGCAGTTTTTCCTCTTGCTGTTTTTAATTGTTCTTCAACTTTTAAAATTGCTTCATGTAATTTTTTTAATTCAGGCATTTCCTCTAAATCTTGAGGTGTAATACTTACTTTTGGTTGAAAGATAATATTTTTATCATTAGCTATCATATTATAAATACCATCTTCCCCATTCTCTAATCTTCCTACTAATCCTTCAAAAGACATCTCTCTTTTTGTTACTGTTATATTATGATTATCTGTAATAATATGATTTTTTTTACGTTCTTGTCGTTCTATTGGAATTACAATATAGTCTGATAATTTTTCTAAATATTTTTGAGTTAATCTTTCAGAAGGAGTATTAGCAATAATTTCTTTTACTTTTTCAACTCTCTCTTCCGCAGTTTTTAATTTATAATCCATTTTTATATACTCAAATTCTGCGGGAGCGTCGGTTGAGAACTCTTTGTTCTCGGTTAATGCGTCATTCATCGCCATTGCCGCTCCTTTCTTTTAATCTTAATTTTATTATACCAAAAATTTTTCGGAAAGTCAATTCTGGTCAAAGATGTTTAAAATCTAATTTCATGTTTTAATATTTTTATGTAAAAATCAACAATTCAATTTTTTAAGAAAAAGGAGGATATATAGTAATGTGGACTGTATATAAACATGAAAATTTAGAGACTCATCAAGTTTATATAGGTATTACAGAGCAAGAGCCTGTATTAAGATGGGGTAAAAATGGAAAAGGATATCGCAAACAATCAAAATTTTTTGATGCAATTTTAGAATACGGGTGGAAAAATTTTTCTCACGAAATTCTTTTTACAAATATAAAATCTGAATTAGAAGCTAGAAAAATAGAAACAAATTTAATTGTGAAATATGATGCAATTCAAAATGGTTATAATTCATGTAAATCAACCAATGAAGAAATTCTTTCAAATAAAAGAATTTTTCATCAAAAAACACAATATATTGATTTATCAACTGGAAAAATTTATGACACAATGGCAACTTTAGCATCTGATTTAAAAGTTACCACAAGTGCAGTTTCTAGGTATTTATCAAAAGATTATGAATCTACTTGTAATGGACATATAATTTACGAAAGAGGATATTTTGATTCTTTATCTAAAGAGCAGCAAAAAATATTATTAAATAAAGCAAAACAGAAAAAAATCAAATGTATAGAAACTAATGAAATTTTTGACACTCCAAAGCAAGCAGGATTATCTTGTAGCGATAAAGATAGTTCAAAAGCATATATTTTAAAAGCTTGTCGCACTGGATGTACCGCTTATAAAAAGCATTGGACTTTTGTTTAAAATCATCAATTTGATTTTTTAAAAAAATTTTTGTATAATAATAATATAAAAAAAAGAAAAGGAAAAATAAATGGCATATTTTGGAAATAATAAACAATTAAATGCAGCGATTGCCGCAAAACATACAGAAGAAATGAAAAGTAAATATGCTTTTGAAATTGGTTGTTCTGTTGTAAATACAAAAATTTATAGAAGTATTTTGTGGAGATAAATGATATGAAAATATTTAGAAGAAAAACAGATAAAGTAACATCAATCGATTTAATAGATTTAAAAAAAGAATTTAAAGAAAATTTAAAAAAACAAAAGAAAGATTATCAAAAAGATATTGATTTTCTTTTAAGAGAAAATTCAAAGCTTCAAAGAATTATTAAAAATATGGCGGAAATGGTTGATGTCCCATTTAACTGCAAATTAATTAAGGATGTCCAATATGATAATTACCATATTCCTGAAGAAAAATATATTTTATATATTTATATTAAAGGAGAAGAATATTCTATTGTTCTTAAAGAGTTAAAAAATAAAACTTTTAATGAAAATGTTTATACTTTTAAAATAGAAGATGAAATTGCTCATTTTGAAATAAAAGTAGGATCTATGAAATATATTTATTTGATTGACTATAAGAATGAAAAATATATTTTTAAGAGTAGATAAAGTTAAATGGAAAGAAATGAAAATTAAAGAAGAATATTATGGGAAATGCGGAAGATCTTTTATCTGAAGCAAAAAAAATAAGATAAAAAAATAACTTTTATCGTAATTTAAAAATGAAATAACTTTTATCGTAATTTAAAAATGAAATAACTTTTATCGTAATTTAAAAATAAAATAACTTTTGGAGAGAGTTTTTGTCAGAGAAAAGCTTTTTCTAAAATAAATTTTTAAAAATCCCGAAAATATACCCCCATACATTTATTTTTTTCTAATAAGAAAAATTTTTTTACTACATACGCTACCTTTGATTTAAAATGTCGGCGCGCGATTGATCGATGCGCGCCGAGTTTGACAAAAGAACAGGTATTCGAGTTTGTTGAAACTAACTTTGGTTAGTCACAACTAACTTGAGTTTCACGAAACTAACAAGAGTTAGATACAACTAATTTAAGTTAGATACAACTAACAAGAGTTAACTATAACTAACTTTAGATAGACATAACTAACTATAGTTAGTTGTATCTAACTATTGTTCTATTTAACTAACTCAAGTTAGGTACAACTAACTATAGTTAAACATAACATACTTAAATTAGTTATAACTAAGTTTAGTTAGTTACAACTAATGATCTAAGAACGAATTAAATAACGCTTGTTATTTTAATGATTTCTTTAATAAATTTATAAAATAACAAGTATTATTTAAGACCTAGGAACGAATTAAATAACATTAGTTATTTTATAAATTTATTAAAGAAAATAAAAATTATACAAAATGCACAAAAGAAAGGATATAAATTTGTGCATTTTTCTTTATTTTTTTCTGCTTTTCCGCTTGACCTTTTACTGATAATATAGTATATTATTAGTAAAGAAAGAGAGGTAATAACAATGAAAAAAACTATTGTAGGATTTATTTTAATGACAACAATTTTAATTATTGCACCAAGTATTACTGGATACATTGAAACACATTATACAAGAGAAGCCAAAGTAACAGAAGTAACTGGGAAAAATATTATTGTAGAAGATAATACTAATAACGTATGGAGTTTTGAAGGAAGCGGTTTTATAGTTGGAGATAAAGTAACCCTCAAGATGGATAATAGCTGTACAGATTCTATCTATGATGATGTAATTGTAAAAGTAGAAAAGAGGTTTTAATTATGTTAAAAGAATATCAGATTACTTTAGTAGATAAAAGTGGAAAGTATAAACCAGTAAGCTGTCTTTTAAAAAGAGACAATGCGGAAATCGGAACAATAGGTAAAAATGCATTTGTTAAAAAACTGCAAAAAGATGGAATAATAAAAATCTGTCAGAAAAGATACTGGACAAATACAGACTTAAAAAGATTCGGATACAATACTGTCAAGGTGAGAGAGTATGACAAGGAAAGGATTGAAAAAGAAAATGCGGAAAGGTATGAAAGAATTAAACAGGAAAAATACAAAACAGGAGAATGGAGAAAACCAAAGCATGAAAAATAAAATAAAAAAATTCTTTAGTATTGAACAAGATAGTTATATTTTTAATATTTACGACTTGACAGCTTTATTTACTATTTTAAATGTAATTTTAATTATTGAGGGTTTCCGCTTTGCATCTGCTTTTGGGCTTGTAAATTGCTTTATCTGCCTAGCTATGGCAATCCGCAATCATGCATTTTTAAATGTTTATATAACACAAATTGCATTGGTAGTATTAAATATTTTCTTTTTAACGTAAGGAGGTTTTAAAAGTGAAAAAATACAATACAATGTATACAGTTTATCACAATGATACTATTATAGACAGTAAAAGAAGCACTGTTTTTTCTGAAAAAGATTTAAAGAGTGAGACAATAAAAATAAACTGGGATAATATAGATACAATAACAGGAGTAGAAAAAGCTTTTACAGTAAAAGAAACTGCAAAAGGTAAGATTGTTAATTTTTTAACAGACAGTCCTTTTAAAAGATTCGGAGATTATGCACCTGTAAAAGAATGGAAAGAAAAAGATTTAAACATTACAATAGAAAGAATTTACGCGGAAGTGCTCGATTAGTCGTAACTAACCGAGCTATTGTCGTTTTAATCGGGTAGCCCCGAAATATTATACCATAGGTTTCCGCACTTTGTCAAGTAAAAAATTAAAAAATTTTATATAAAAAAAGAATCCTATTTTTGTGCATAATTCAGATTGATTTTTTATCTCTTTTTTGCTATACTTCTATTAAAGATAAAGAAAAGAGGTATTTAAAATGGAAATTGAAAGTTATGCAGTCGTTGCTTTTTATTGCGGTAAAAGAATTATCAATAAAAAAGGCTATACTTTAGAAGAAGCTTTAAAAATTGCGGAAATTAAAAAATACAATGTACACATTTTTGAAGTGTATACAGATAATACTTGTAAAAAGATAAGGGGGTAAAGTTATGATAAAATCTGATTTATTTTTTGCTATTGCGTATGATAATTATATAAAAAAGAATAAAAAACCGCCTACAGGGGAGAGCCTTGTAAAAATGATAAAGGAAAGTATAATACAGGCACAAAAGGAAAAGAGTTAGTTAAAACTAACTCTTTTATTTTTTAAAAAAAATTAAAAAAAAGTATTGACAAATAATACAATAACGCTTATAATGTGTATATAAGGTAAAGAAAGAAAGCGAGGTATTTAACAATGACAGGTTTAATTCTTTTTGGAACTATGATTCTTCCAGTAGTATATAAAATAACAGATACTTATATCATGCCAGTTATTAGTTATTTTATTTAAGATTGACAAGTAAAAAAAAAGAGAGGTATAAAAAAATGATGGATAGAAAAAAGATGATGGATGAAATTATTAAAAGAAAAGGTTTTTACAATGAATGGACAATCTGCTTTTGCTATATTGCAGAAAAGCTTTTTCGCACAAAAAGAAATGAAGAAAAATTAAAAAAGATTTTTGATATTATCATGGAATAAAAAAATAGTTGTTGACAAAATAAAAAAGAAATGCTATAATAAATTATAAGATAAAGAAAAGGAGATAATAAAAATGAGAAGAGTAATTTACAAATTAGCAAATGGAAAGGTTACAACAAATTATGCGGAAGCCGCTGCCAATGGCAACTATCAGCTGGCACTTGAGACAATTCCAGAAGCACCTTTGCGGATGTCTGAAAAAATGAAAAACCGCAGAGTAAAATTAGTAGGTTGATTTATTCAACCTACTAATATAAAATTTTAAATTAAAAACAGGCTTTTGCCTGTTTTTTTTTATCGGCTACGACCGCCTGCAAGCCGAAATATTATAGCACACCTTCCGCACATTTGTCAAGCGATTTTTTAAAAAATTTTACATAAAATTTTATCCTTTAATTTGGTTATTTTGTCTATTGTGTTTTATGTAGTAATGTAGTATTATAATAGTATCAAAAGGAAAGAGGTACAAAAAATAAAAAAGAAATCTTTTTTAAATAAAATTTTAAAAAGGTATTGACAAGGTAAAAGCCTTGTGATATAATAAATACATAATAAAGAAAGAGAGGTCATCAAACATGACAAAAAAAGAGTTTTTAAAAAAATGGAGAAATGACTACAGTTTTCGCAGAGACATGCGAATGCATGGGGTAAGGGTTATTCAGGATAATGTAATTTTTTTGAATGGCAAAGATTCAATCGAATCTGTAGCGGGGGCTTACGTAAAATAAGCCCCAAACAAAAAAAATAAAAAAAGACTTGACAACTGAATAAAAAAGTAGTATAATAACAATGTAAACAAAAACAAACAAAATAAAAAGAAAGAAAGAGGTATCAAACTATGGCAAACAAAATCACAAAAAAAGAAGTTATCGAAAAAATGTTATCAGAGGAAATGATTCAGAATAATGAAATGTACAGAACTTTCCTTGAGCACGAAAAAGAATTGCTTGAAAAAAGGGCTGGCGCAAAGAAGCCGACAAAAACACAAGTAGAAAATGAAGCTTTAAAAGCTAAAATCGTAGAAATTTTAGCCGCTTCAGAAAAAGCATTGACTGCTACGGAAATCATCTCCAAAGGTGCTTTGGGTATCACGAATCAGAAAGCTACGGCAATGCTTACCGCACTTACCGCAGAGGGTAAAATCTCAAGAGGTACGGGCGAAAAGAGAAAGACAGTTTTCTCTATCGCAGAATGATAAAAAGTCAAGGGGATTGTAAAAAATCCCCTTGACAAATAACCATCTGCATAGTATAATAGATATAGAAAGAGAGGTAAAAAGCTATGGCAAAGACAAGAGAAGAAATAGCAAAAGAAATTATGAAAGAGTGCAAGGCAGATGGAGAAGAAGTAACACTGGCGGAAGCCCTCGAAATGGCAGACATGGAACTCGGTGCGAAAAAGATTAAAAACTATACACAATCCGCAGTTGAAAAAAAACCAAAAGCAAAGAAAGAAGTAAAACTGGATGATGTAAAAGTTGCTTTTTTGGCAGAACTTGCGGAAATGTTAAATCAGAAAGTAAACGATTTAAAGATTGCGAATCCGCAAAAGGAAATTACTTTTACAATCGGGAAAGACAGTTACTCATTGAATCTTGTAAAACACCGCCCTAAAAAATAGGGCGGTAAACCATAAAAGAAAAGCACCTTTTAAAAGGTGCTTTTTTAATATCCGTAACAGGCGGCAAAGCCGAATTTTTATTATATCACAACTCGGCAGATTTGTCAATAGAAAAATCAAAAAAATTTTAAATAAATTTTATCCCAAAATTTTAGTTATTTTGCCTATTGACTTGTATTGTCAATAGGCAAATTATACAAAAAATCTTTTATACTTTTGTACATTTTGATTATTGCATTTCCGCACCAATTTGCTATAATAGTATCAGAAGGAAGGCAATGGAATATCGAGTATGCGGCATGGTCGACTTACTAAAATCGATTGAGTTGTTGAAAGAGTTCCCACCCTTCCACCATAAAAAAAAATAAAAAAACTATTGACAAAATAAAAAATATCAATTATAATAGTATTAGAAAGTAAAGAGAGGTAAAAAAAATGGATAAATGGATTTGGTTGGACATGGATGGAACTATTGCAGATTTATATAGTGTAGAAAATTGGCTTGCAGATTTAATTGCTTTTGACGTAAGACCTTACGCAATAGCAAAACCTATTTATAATACTTTAGATATTTTAGAGGTATTATCTGATTTAAAGAGTATCGGCTATAAAATTGGTATTATTAGTTGGGGCAGTAAAGCTAATAATGCAGAGTATGACACAAGAGTTGCAAAAGCAAAAGAGAAATGGCTAATTGAAAATAATTTCGATATTGTACTGGATAAAATAATTGTTACGCCTTACGGCATTTGTAAAGCAGATACGTGTAGACAGTTCGGAAAAGGTATCTTGGTAGATGATGAAGAACAAAACAGAAAAGCGTGGGATTTAGGGGAGACTATTGACGCAACGCAGAATATTATAAAGAATTTAAAAAAATTATTGACATACTAAAAAAGGTGTGCTATAATAAATACATAATAAAGAAAGGGCAAGGCATTGGAGAAATGCTTGTAAAGAGGAAAAAAATGAGTAGAAAAAAAGAAATGTATCTTGTAATTGACACCGAAACTTGTAATTCAGTAGATGAACCTCTGCCGTATGATGTAGGTTATGCAGTTTGCGACCGCAACGGCAATATTGCACTGGAAAGAAGTTTTGTAGTAGCAGAGACCTTTTTAGATATGAAAGATGTTATGAAATCAGCATATTATGCGGAAAAAATTCCGAAATACTGGGAAGATATCAAAAATGGTAAAAGACAGGTACGTTCTATTTGGAATATTAGAAAACAGATTCATGCAGACATGAAAGCCTATAACATTAAAAAGGTGGGTGCGTATAATATGGGATTCGACCGTAAAGCATTGAATAATGTAATGCGGTATACCACAAAAAGCTTCTGTCGTTGGTTTTTCCCTTTTGGAACTGAATATTTTTGCATTTGGCATATGGCTTGTCAAACTTTATTAAATACTACAACCTATATCAAATTTGCAGAGCGAAACGGACTTGAAAGTGAAAAAGGAAATATTTTAACAAGTGCAGAAGCTTGTTATAAATATCTTACTAAAAAAGTAGATTTCAATGAAAGTCATACAGGCTTAGAAGATGTAAAAATCGAAGTTGAAATTATGGCAAAATGTTTTCATACTCACAAAAAAATGGATAAAAATATCAATTCTTTATGTTGGAGATTGCCACAAAAGAAAAGAAAAGAAATGAGCAAGGCTTCCGCATAAAAAATGCGGAAACCCTCTTGACAAAAAGTATTATAGCTGTTATAATTAGTTATAATCAAAAAAGAAAAGAGGTATGAAAAATGAAAAATGAAACAGTTATTTTAATCATTGAAGAAAATCATGGGATTATCGGTATCGCAAAAAACTTTAGTTCTGCAATAGATTTTTTGTATGATAATAACTGGATGACACCAGAAACAGAACTTTATAATCCTTTTGATGATACAGCAGAAAGTGACTGGGTATGTTTTGAAAAATACAATCTTACAAAAGAAGATCTAAAAAAATGCGGTCTTGAAATTTTCAATGATTTATTTGATTCTGTTTTTTATTTAGAGGAAAGAGAGGTAGTATAAAAATGAATAAATATTATGTAACAATTTCAAAAGGTACAGTAACTTATGAAGTTAAAGCAGAAAATGAAGATATGGCTTTAGATATTGCAGATGAATGGTACAATGAAAGAAGCTTTGAAGATGTAACTATCGTAGAAACGAATAAAGAATAAAAATGTCAATAGGCAGATTGCATAAAAATCTGCCTATTACTTTGTATAAATTTACTATTGACAAATGATGTCAATAGGCAGACTATACAAAAATAAATTTTTATTTTAGTGAATTTTTGTGCAAATTTGCTATTGACAAATTTATATGCCAGTGGTAAAATGTAGGCGCGCGATTGATCGAAGCGCGCCGCATTTTGTCAAGATGGCAGATTAACCAAATTTTGTGCGTGAATTTTGTATATTTTGTCTATTGTGTATTTTCCTATAATGTGATATTATAATAATGTCAAGAGGATAATAGATATCCTAATCGCTTATCGCAAGAAAGAATTGAAATAAAGATTGAAAACCTCTTGACAGACTAGTCTTAATATGATATTATAATTATATAAGAAAAAGAGGTAATTTTTATGGGACATAATATATATTTTGTATTTTGTTTATTATCTTTAGTTATTATAGCACCTTTTGGAGCAATTAACCCTTTAATCGCACTCGCGGCGGTCGGAATTGCCGGAGTATTCTTTTTCATTTGGTATTTAAAAGAAATGAAAGAACAAGAAAAAAATTATAAAAAAGAGCTTGACAGATAATCAACTTAATGTTATAATAAATACATAATAAAGAATAAGAGAGGTGAATGACATGGAAAAATTAGCAAGAGAGTATGAGCGAAAACATGAAGGTCATGTGACTAAAATAACAGATTATTCTTTTGAATTTGAAACAGTGCCGAATAAAGATGGCAAAGTTGAAAGATATGTTGTAATGTCAAGTTATTTTTTTAAAATGTAAAAATAGCTTGACAGATAACTAGCTTGATGTTATAATAATTATAGAAAAAGAAAAGAGAGGTAAACAAAATGTATTTTGAATGTAATGATTGGCTTTATGGTACTTATTTATGTAAATTATCCTTTTTAAAAGGTATTGTAACTTTACTTTTTGGGCGAGGTTATGCAAAATTTATTCCATGGTGG
>JALFMW010000197.1 GCA_022782605.1 Clostridium sp.
TTCTCATGTTAATCCAGACGGAGACAATATTGGTTCAACTCTTTCAATTTATTATTTCTTAAAACAAATTAATAAAAATGTTTATTATGTTATGAATGATGAAATGCCTTTAAATATGCAATTTCTTATAGAAAACATAAATATAATAAACTCTAGTCAATTTAAAGAGTTGAATATAAAAAAATATAATTTAATAACTTTAGATTGTGGGGATAAGAATAGAATATGCATAGATGATGAAATTAAAGATAATTGTACTAAGTTAATTAACATTGATCATCATGCAAGTAATGATTTTTATGGAGATTTAAACTATGTGGTGGCAGAAGCATCTTCCACTTGTGAACTTGTTTATAATATCCTTAGAGAAGATGAAAAAATAAACAATACAAAAATAATAGATGAGAAGATAGCAACAGCCCTTTATACAGGCCTTATGACTGATACAGGTAAACTTACATACTCAAATACTCATGCAAGTAGTTTTGATATGGCAAAGGAATTATTACTACGTAAAGCTGATACACAAAGAGCAGTTCAAAATGTATTTGGAAGCAATCCATATAATTTTTATAAATTATTAGGAGAAGCTTTAAATACATTAGAAATAATTAATACAAAAGTAGCAATAATGGTAGTTACTCAAGATATGCTTAAAAGATGTGATATAGATTTTAAGGATATAGATGGAATAGTTCCTTATGCAAGAGATATAGAAAATGTAGAAGTTGGAATTTTACTTAAGGAAAAGTCTAACAATGAAATTAAAGTTAGTTTAAGATCTAAATCCTATGCAGATGTAAGTCGTGTGGCTAAAGCTTTTGCTGGAGGCGGCCATATAAGAGCGGCAGGTTGTACTATAAATGATACTATAGATAATGCAAAGAAAAAAATATTAGAAGAAGCATTAAAAGAAATTTAAGGATGATTTTTAATGAATAAAATAGTAAATATATTAAAACCTACTGGTATGACATCTCATGATGTGGTAAGTAGGGTGAGAAGAATTTTGAACATGAAAAAAGTTGGTCATACAGGAACACTTGATCCTGATGCAGCTGGAGTTCTTCCTATTTGTTTAAATAAGGCAACTAAAGTAAGTGAACTTATTTTAAATAAAGAAAAGTCATACATATGTGAATTAACACTGGGTGCCTCTACAGATACTTATGATTCTTCTGGAGTAATAACATTTGAAGGAGATACTTCAAATATTACAAAAGAAGATATTTATAAAGCTTTTGAAACTCAAAGAGGAGAAATTGATCAATACCCACCAATTTATTCAGCTTTAAAAGTTAATGGACAAAAAATGTGTGATTTAGCAAGAAAAGGAAAAGCTGATACTGTAGAAATTAAAGCAAGAAGAGTAAAAATAGAAAAAATTGAAATCTTAAATATAAATGAAAATAAAATCTTATTTTTAGTTAAATGCTCAAAAGGTACTTATGTTAGAAGTATATGTCATGATATCGGTAACTACTTAAAATGTGGTGGCCATATGTCATTTTTACTTAGAACATCTTCAGGTAAATTTAACTTAGAAAATTCTATAACTTTAGAAGAACTTGAAAAATATTATCAGGATAATACTCTAGATAATTATTTATATGAAATAGATTATGTTCTAGATAATTTAAAAAAAGTTAAATTGACACAGTCAGCTCTTAAGTACTATAGAAACGGTGGAATCATAGATTCTAGAAGATTTACAACTGATAATTTATCAAAAGATGATGAATATGTTAGAGTATATTGCAATGATGAATTTATAGGTACAGGCAAATTATTAAAAAATAATAACACTATTAGTCTAAAGAGTGATAAAATTTTTATAGAATAATTATTATATCAGTGGGGAAAAGACATGATTATTATAAATTCTTTAAATGAAATAAAAAATTTGGGTAAAAGTGTTATCACTATAGGAAAATTTGACGGTATTCATAAAGGACACGAAGTACTTATAAATAAAACAATTGAGTACTCTAAAAAAGAAAAACTAACAAGCATAGTTTTTACATTTAAAAATAGTCCTGTAAGTTATTTTTCAAATATTATAACTAGAGAAATAATAACTGAAGTTGAAAAAATGAAGAAATTTAAATCTTTAGGAGTAGATATGGTTATAGATATACCATTTGACAAACACATGGCAAATATTTCAGCAGAAGATTTTGTGAAAAAAATATTAATTGATAAATTAAATGTTAAAAAATTAATTATTGGTCACGATTTTGCATTTGCAAGAAATAGAGAAGGAAACCCGTCAGTACTAAAAATACTTGGTAAAAAATATGGATTTATAGTAGATATAGTCCAACCAGTGGTTGTTAATAAAGTAAGAGTTAGTAGTACTCATGTAAAAGATTTAATATATGCAGGTAGAGTAGAAGAAATAAAAAACTACTTAGGGAGAAACTACACAATAGAAGGTAAAGTTATCCATGCTAAACAGATTGGAAGAACTATAGGATTTCCAACAGCTAACTTGAAACTACAAGAAAATTTAATTATACCTAAAAGAGGTATATATGCTACCAAGGTTTATATTGGAGATAAAGTATATGTAGGTGCTACAAATGTGGGATACAATCCTACTGTAAATGGAGAAAAAATGTCTGTAGAAACAAATATACTACAATTTGATAAAGATATCTATGGTAAAACTATAAAACTTGAGTTTTTGGAAAGAATAAGAGATGAAAAAAAGTTTAAAGATTTAAATGAACTAAAAATACAATTGAAGATGGATACTAATTATATATATAAAAAGTATATTTGCAAAAGTAGCTAAGTTGTGATAAAATAATCAAAGTAACCATTACTCGGCATATGAATACTCCAATCAATGCTTAGTAAGTGGCGATTTTATTAAATTTTACGGAGGTATATCAAATGAACAAAACAGAAATAATCAGAGAATTTGGAAGAAAAGAAGGAGATACTGGTTCTCCAGAAGTTCAAATAGCTTTATTAACAGCTAGAATAAACGAGTTAAACGAACACTTAAAAGTTCACAAAAAAGACCACCACTCAAGAAGAGGATTATTAAAAATGGTTGGTAGAAGAAGAAACTTATTAGCTTACTTAAAAGAAAAAGACCTAGAAGGTTACAGAGCGTTAATAGCTAAATTAGGATTAAGAAAATAATCTTATTACTTTATAAAAAAGCAGGTATACTATAGTACCTGTTTTTTTTGTATTGATAAAAAATTGATTAACTTCTATAAAGGGGGTAGTAGTTATGAATATTAAAGTACTATGTGATAGTATGTGTGATATTCCTGAAGAAATAAAAGAAAAAGATTATTTAGAAATAATTCCACTTACTATCAATATAGATGGAAAAGAATATAAAGATGGCGTAGATTTCACAAAAGAAGAATTTTATCATATTTTAAAAACTAGTGAGAATTTACCTAAAACATCTCAGGCTACATATATGCAATTTAAAGAAAGTTTTGAAAAATATGTAAGTGAGGGATATGATGTTATTTGTTTTACAGGATCATCAAAAGCCTCAGGAACATATCAAAGTGCCACAATGGCTAAAAATGATGTAAAAGGAAATATTTATATTTTTGATACATTATTTTTATCTCTTGGCAGTGGACAATATGTAATAAAAGCCTGTGAATTAATAGAGGAAACTGACTTAAGTGCAAAAGAAATAGTTGATAAATTAGAAGAAATCAGGGGAAGTGTCAATTTATTCTTTGTTCCATTTACACTTGATTATTTAAAAGAAAGTGGAAGATTACCAAGTGTAGTATCATTTGTAGGAAATATGTTAAATATAAAGCCTATATGTACTATGGAAGATGGTAAAAGTAAAATAGTATCAAAAGTTAGAGGAACTAAGCAAATAGCTTCTAAATTAGTAGATATGATTTTAGAAGCTAATGACAATGACTTAGAATCTAAAATAATTACAATTGGATATGGATCCAATGAATCAGATTTTGAAAAACTTAAAGAAGAAGTAGCAAAAAGAGTAAAAGCAAAAAAAGTATTTATTACTAGAGGCGGATCTTGTATATGTTCACATACAGGACCAGAAATTTTAGCTATAAGTTCTTCAAGTTAGTTAATAAATAAGAAGATATACTAGAAACACAAATTTTCTACAATATAATTATATTGTTAATTAGTAGTAATTTTGTTAATATAGTACATAGAGAAAAAGTGGTTTCAGTATAAGAGGAGGTACAAGCATTAATGTTTGAACATAAAATTTTTACAATGGATTTAGCAGGAAGAGAACTTTCTGTTGAAATAGGCAAAATAGCACAACTTGCAAGTGGAAGTGCAATTCTTAGATATGGTGAGACTATGGTTATGGTCAATGTATCAAAATCAGCTCAACCAAGAGACGGTGTTGACTTCTTCCCACTAAGCGTTGATTATGAAGAAAGATTATATTCAGTTGGTAAAATACCAGGTGGATTTTTAAAAAGAGAAGGTAAACCATCAGAAAAAGCTATACTTACATCAAGACTTATTGATAGACCAATAAGACCTTTATTCCCAAAAACTTTTAGAAATGATGTACAAGTAGTTGCTACAGTTCTATCAGTAGATCAAGACTGTACTCCTGATATAGTTTCTATGATAGGTTCATCAGTTGCTCTATCAATATCAGAAATACCATTTAATGGTCCGACAGGTTCTGTATGTATAGGATTAGTTGATGGAGCTCTAGTAGTAAATCCTACAGCAGAAGAAAGAGAAAAAAGTGAATTACATTTAGTAGTATCAGGAACTAAAGAAGCAGTAATGATGGTTGAAGCTGGAGCAAATGAAGTACCAGAATCATTAATGCTTGAAGCAATATTAAAAGCTCATGAAGAAATCAAAAAAATAGTTGAATTCATAGAACAAATCCAAGCTGAAGTTGGAAAAGAAAAAATGGAATTTGAAGAGACTAAACCAAATGCTGAAATAGAAGCGAAAGTTAGAGAAATAGCTACTGAAGGTATGAAAGAAGCTGTAAAAGTAGTTGAAAAATTAGAAAGACAAGAAGCTATGGATGCAGTTAAAGAGCAAACTATAAATAGCTTTGATGAAGAAACTTTAGAAGAGTTTGGAAATGATATAATAGCAACTTTAGATGCCATAATAAAAGAAGAAGTTAGAAAAGCTATAGTACATGAAGGTAGAAGACCAGATGCAAGAAAAACTGATGAAATAAGACCAATCTGGTGTGACCATGGATTTATACCAAGAGCTCATGGTTCAGGGTTATTCACAAGAGGACAAACTCAAGTAATGACAGTTACAACTTTAGGAGCTTTAGGTGATGTTCAAATATTAGATGGACTTGATGAAGAAGAAAATAAAAGATATATGCATCACTACAACTTCCCTGCATACTCTGTTGGTGAAGCTAGACCATCAAGAGGACCAGGAAGAAGGGAAATAGGACATGGTGCCCTTGCAGAAAGAGCATTACTTCCAGTAATACCTTCAAAAGAAGAATTCCCTTATGCAATAAGACTTGTGTCTGAAGTATTAAGCTCAAATGGTTCTACATCTCAAGGTTCTGTTTGTGGTTCAACATTATCTTTATTAGATGCTGGTGTACCTTTAAAAGATATGGTTGCAGGTATAGCAATGGGACTTATAGAGCATGATGGAAAAATGGCTATACTTTCAGATATACAAGGTATGGAAGACCATTTAGGAGATATGGACTTCAAAGTTGCAGGTACTGAAAAAGGTATAACTGCTATACAAATGGATATAAAAATAGCTGGTATAGATAAAGAAATATTAACTCAAGCATTATCTCAAGCTAGAGTTGGTAGACTTCATATATTAAATGAAATGAAAAAATGTATAGATAGACCAAATGCTGAGTTATCTAAATATGCACCAAAAATAGTTACTATGAGAATTAATCCAGACAAAATAAGAGACGTTATAGGTGCTGGTGGTAAAGTAATAACTAAGATAATAGATGAAACTGGTGTTAAAATAGATATAGAACAAGATGGTGAAGTATTCATAGCTGGTACTGATATGGATATGATAAGATTAGCTGAGCAAAAAATATCTGATATAGTTGCAGAAGTTGAGCTTAATGCTGTATACAAAGGTAAAGTAACTAGAATAGTTAACTTCGGTGCTTTTGTTGAGTTACTTCCAGGAAAAGAAGGATTACTTCGTATAGGAAATATAGCTCATGAAAGAATAGAAAAAGTTGAAGATGTTTTAAATGTTGGAGATGAAGTAGAAGTTAAAGTTACTGAAATAGATGACAAAGGTCGAGTGAATGTATCTAGAAAAGTATTACTTCCAAAACCAGAAAGAAAAAATAAATAATAATTTATTTTCAAAATAAGGGAACGAGACATAGTCTCGTTTTTTTTATTGTAAAAATTTATGTTTTATATGTATTGTTAATATAATTGAATTTTAGATAACAAGTCCTAATCTTAAGAATAAATTATAACTTGTAATAATAAAATTAAGATAAGAAATAATTTGTACTTATTAGGAGGAACCCATATGATAATGATGGTGCTAAACAAACATAAATTAAAAAAGATATTAGTTTTTATTTTAATTATTTTATTAATAGGAGGTGGAGTATTATTTACTATTAAGAGGAATGAATCTGTTCCTAGCATAAATATACTTGATTTGGCTAAAGCTCCTTATACTCAGGGAACAAAAAAAAACAGTGGTTACGTTGCATTAACATGTAATGTTGATTTGGGATGGGAGGATGAGTATATAATATCTATTCTTGAAACTTTAAAGAAGGAAAATGTACATATAACTTTTAATGTAACTGGCAAGTGGGCAGAAAATAAAAAAGACTTGTTATTGAGAATTAAAAATGAGGGTCATGAAATAGGAAATCATGGCTACAAGCATCTAGACTATGCAAATCTTTCTTATGATGAAAATTATCAACAGATTTCAACATCTAAAAAAATAATAGAAGATGCTATAGGTGAAAAAACAAATTTTTTTCAGGCTCCATCAGGATCTTTTGGTTCTAATACAGTAAAAGCAGCAGAGAGCTTAAATTACATATGTTTTAAATGGGATGTGGATACTATAGATTGGCAAGATAAAGATAATCCAGAAAAAATTATAGAAAGAATTAAAAATAAAAATATAGTAGATGGAAGTATTGTGTTGATGCACCCTACAGATGCCACAACAAAATGTTTAGATGATATTATTCAGATTATTAGAGATAAAGAACTTAAACCAGGAAGACTTAGTGATGTCTTTATTGTTGATTAAATTAGACTACTAAACTATAATTAATACTATAAATTTTTAATAATTTATAAAATTTAATATATACAATAATGTGGTAGATAATTTGGAGGACAATAATGTATAAATACAAAACTTTAAAGAATGGACTTACTATTGTGGGAGAAGAAATACCGTATTTAAAATCAGTATCCTTAGGTGTTTGGATAAATACAGGATCAAGATTGGAGTCAGCCAAAGAAAGCGGAGTATCTCACTTTATAGAGCACATGTTATTTAAAGGAACCAAAAATAGAAGTGCAAAGGACATAGCAAGAGATATAGATAGTTTAGGTGGAGAAATAAATGCTTTTACAAATAAAGAGTGTACATGCTATTATGTGCATCTTTTAGATGAACATATAAATAAAGGTATAGATGTACTAAGCGATATGATATTAAATTCATCTTTTAATAGTGATGATATAGATAAAGAAAGATTTGTAATATTAGAAGAATTAAAAATGTATGAAGATTCTTTAGATGATTTATCTTATGACTTATTGGCTGAAAATATATATCCAAATGATGGTCTTGGAAGAAATATATTAGGTAATAGAGATACTATTAAAAATTTAAGTAGAGAAGATATTTTAAATCATTATAATAAGTATTACTTACCTAATAATGCAATTATATCAATTTGTGGTAATTTTAAATTTAATGAAGTAGTAAAAGTTATAGAAGATAAATTTGAAAATTGGGAACCTAAAGATGTGGATATCTTAGTTGAAGAAGCCAAGTTTACACCTTGTTTCGTAGCTAAAAATAAGGACAGTGAACAAGTTAATATAGCTATAAGCTTAAAAGCTATACCTGAAGAAAGTGAAAAAGAAGCATATGCTTTAGCTGTTGTAAATAATGTATTTGGCGGAAGTACAAGCTCTAGACTTTTCCAAAATATTAGAGAAGATAAGGGATTAGTATATTCAATTTATTCATCTCAAACATTATTTAGAAAATGTGGTGAACTTGGAATATTTGCTAGCACTAGTGAAGAATATTTAAAAGAAGTTTATGATTTAATAATAAAAGAAATAAAAGAAATAAAAGAAAATTATATTACAGAAGAAGAACTTGAACAAAGTAAAAAACAGTTAAAAGGAAATTATATATTAAGTCTAGAAAGTATTAATGCAAAGATGCTTTCTCATGGAGAGTCTATGCTGCTTAATAATAAAATCAAAGACGAAGATGAAATTATAGAACATATAAATAGTGTAAATATGGAACAAGTTAAGGCAATTATTAATAAAGTATTTAATATAGAGAACTTAGGAGTATGTATAGTAGGAAAAGATGTAGAAGGTGTTCAGATATAATATAAAATATTATTATTTACTGGGGTGAAAATATGAATTTATCTGAATTAGCTGGAAAAGAAATTGTCAACTTAGTTACTGGAGAAAGACTAGGGGTTATTGGTGAGTGCGATATTATAATTGATGAATCTACGGGGAAAATTTTGGCACTTTCCATACCGAGAGAAAGAGGATTTTTTGGTATAAGAAAAGATAGGGGAGATTTAGAAATTCCTTGGAGGAATGTAAAAAAAATCGGAAATGATATGATAATCATTGAATACGATGGAATATATTAGGAGGCAATTATGGGGATTCTAGTACAAAAATTTGGTGGTACATCAGTAGCATCAGTTGAAAAAATGAAAGAAGTATGTAATATAATTGAAAAATATAAAAAAGAGGGGAACGATTTAGTAGTAGTAGTTTCAGCTATGGGAAGAAAGGGGGATCCATATGCTACAGATACCCTAATAAATTTATGTACTAATGTTAACAAGAAACCTAAAAAACGTGAACTTGACTTAATAATGTCTTGTGGAGAAATAATATCAGGAACTATATTAACATCTATGTTGGAAGCTAGACATATGCCAGCGGTATTTTTAACAGGAATGCAAGCCGGTATATTAACAACAAAAATTTTTTCTAATTCAAAAATAAAAGAAATAAATCCTACAAGAATTTACAGAGAATTAGATGAAGGAAAGATTGTTGTTATCGCAGGTTTCCAAGGCGCAACTGAAGATGGAGAAATCACAACCTTAGGTAGGGGTGGCAGCGACACAAGTGCTGTTGCCATAGGAAAGGCTCTTGGATGTGAAACTGTACAAATTTATACAGACGTAGATGGTATAATGACGGCAGATCCTAGAATAGAACCTTCTGCAAAAATACTAGACAGTTGTGATTATGAAGAAGTATTCCAAATGGCAGAAAAGGGAGCAAAAGTAATTCATCCAAGAGCAGTAGAATTAGCTAAAAGTGGAGATATAGTATTGGAAATAAAAAATACTCTAAATCCTACTTGCAAAGGAACAAGAATCGGCTTAACTCGTGGTGTTACAAGTAACTATGAAGATTTTAAATCTAGATTTATGACAGCTGTAGCTCATAAGGATAATATAGCACAAGTTAAAGTTAAGTCTTCAGAAGAATTATTTTCAAAAATACTTAATGAAATGGAACTTAAACATATCAATCTAGATATGATAAACTTCTTCACAGAAGAAAAAGCATTTGCTCTTGATCAAAATAATATCTCTTTAGTTGAGGAAATTTTAAAGAAATATAGTGTGGAATATGAAATAAAGAAACACTGTGCAAAAGTAACATTAATTGGTTCAAAAATAACAGAGACTCCAGGTGTAATTGCTAAAGTGGTGAGAGCATTATCAAAAGCAGGGATAACACTTTTACAATCATCAGATTCATATACATGCCTAACTTGCTTAGTAAAAGAGGAAGACATGATAGAAACTGTTCATACTATTCATGAGGAATTTTCTGATTAATAAAAGGTTAAATTAAATATATATTTAAATACTCTATAGAGTTATAACAAAAAAGTTTGTTTAACTGTATAGAGTATTTTTTTTAGTATTTATAATTTAGCAGGTTTGTGGAAAGATTAATGAATGATGAGATAATAATGTTTAAAAGGAGACAAAGATATATGCTATTAATCAAGAATGGTAAGGTAATAACAATGTGTGGGAAAACTTATGATAATGGATCTGTTCTTATAAAAGATAAAAAATTATAAAAGTAGGAGATTGTATTGAAATAAATAATAATGAAGACTGTCAAGTGATTGATGCAAGTAACTGTTGGGTTACACCAGGTATAATAGAGGCTCATTGTCATATTGGAATAATAGAAGAGAAAAAAGGTTTTGAAGGAGATGACTGTAATGAAACATATGAACCTGTCACACCTTATCTTAGAGCAATAGATGGTATTAATGTTATGGATCCAGCATTTCATAATGCTTTAAGTGCGGGGATTACAGGAGTAATGGTGGGACCAGGTAGTTCAAATGTAGTAGGGGGACAGTTTATATTTATCAAAACTCACGGTAGAGATATAGATAATATGGTTGTTTTAGAACCAGCAGCAATGAAAGTAGCTTTTGGAGAAAATATAAAAACAAATTATGACCAAAAAAATAAATTGCCATCAACTCGTATGTCAGTGGCAGCACTTTTGCGTGAAGAATTATTTAATGCTAAAAAATATTATGAAGATAAAAAGAATTCTATAAAAAATAATGATAAATTTGATGAGGAATTTAAAAAAGAATGCTGGTTACCAGTGATTAATAAAAAAATTCCCTTGAAGGCTCATGTTCATAGAACTGATGATATTTTAACAGCTATTCGTATAGCTAAAGAATTTGATTTAAATCTAACATTAGACCACTGTAATGAAGGTCATTTGATTTCAGATGAAATACTTAAATCTGGATTTCCAGCTATTGTAGGTCCTTCGATGGCGATAAGAAATAAAATTGAAACTCAAAATGCAGATTTTAAAACATCAGGTATTTTGCACAAAGCTGGTGTAAAGGTTGCAATTACAACAGATCATCCAGTTACTAGAATACAAGATTTACCTATTTGTGCTGGGTTTGCGGCAAAGGAAGGGTTAGGAATTGAGGAAGCTTTGAAAGCTATCACAATAAACGCAGCAGAAATATGTAATGTTTCTCATAGAATTGGCAGTATTGAAGAGGGAAAGGATGCAGATATAGCAATATTTGATGGAAATCCTATGGAAGTATTTACAAAAACTTTATATACAATAATTGATGGTGAAATAGTTTATAATTTAAAAAAAATAAATAAAATATAATAGTTAATTTTAAAATTAACTATTATATTTTATTTAAGCAATAATGAAAATGCTAATAAAGTAATACTTACTTTATTAGCATCTAATAATAGATATTATGTTAAGTGAATTTTAGTTGTTACTAAGTAAATTATAGTTATTACTAAGTATGTTATCTATTATTGTTATTGTTTCCACCACAGTTATCTTCATAATTGTTATTACTACTGTTGTTTTTTAGATTATTGTTATTATTATTGTTGCTTTTAAAATTATTGTTTTTATTATTGTTGTTTTTAAAATTATTGTTTCTAGAATTGTTGTTATTATTTTTCATCATTTTCACATCCTTGTCACAATACTATTATCACAATATAGAGTAAAAACTATTCATAAAAAATAAAGGTTGATAAATACTTTACGCTATTAAACGATAGAATTATTTCATATTCATTGGGAAATATAAAATTAAATATATTCTATGAGGTGAAATAAATGATGAAAAAAGAACATAATATGCATGAATACATAAATGATAGTGATTTTGATTTGAATTATATTCAATATGAATCTAATGATAATCAAGAAAAAAATAAACCTACAAATCAAGATAATAATAACCAACAAAATGAAACAGAAAGCGATAAAATACAAGATATAAAACAAATGGGTGTGCCTAGCATGCCACCTAATTCACCTAAGGAAATTCAATGTATAACTATAATTGGAGAAATTGAAGGACATTTTGTTGGTAATCCTCAAAAAAAATCTACAAAATATGAGCATATAATTCCATTGTTATATTCAGTAGAAGAAAGTAGCGAAATAAAAGGAATTTTAGTTATATTAAATACTGTAGGAGGAGATGTTGAAGCAGGTCTTGCAATGGCAGAATTAATTAATAGTATATCTAAAAAAGTAGTAACATTAGTATTAGGTGGAAGTCATTCTATAGGAGTACCCCTAGCTACTGCAGGAGATTACTCTTATATAGCACCGAGTGCAACTATGATAGTTCATCCAATTAGAACTAATGGTCTTGTAATAGGTATTAATGAAAGTTTTCAATATTTTAAAAAAATGCAAGAGCGAATAGATGAGTTTATAACAAGAACATCTAATATAGAAAGAGATAAATTAAGTGAGTTAATGCATGCTAAAGATGAACTTATAACAGATGTAGGCAGTGTACTAATCGGTAAAGAAGCTGTTGAATGTGGACTTATAGATGAAGTTGGCGGATTAAAAGAGGCATTAGCTAAACTTAAAGAATTAATAAAAGAAGACAAGAAAAATGAAGGAAATAAATAAGATTTGTTTAAAATAAGTAATATGTGTTATAATGATTTAATAATTAAAAGTGTTAATGTATTGCATTAGCACTTTTAAGTTGTAAGGGATTTATAATTTGTTTGGTTTTGTATAAATTATGAATTTAAGCTACTTTTAAGATGTAATAAAGATGATAGTAGCTACATAAATTGGGTGTTAGGTGGTGTAGTTAAACTAATTAAATTTTAATTTGAATCAATAGGGTATAAGAAATAAGAGGTGAGATTGGTGGCTAAGAAAAAAAGCAAAAGCGCTAAGAATAAAAAAGGATATAAAAAAGAAAAAATAATAGTTTCAGGTGAATATTATAATCTGGTGACAATATTTATAGGAATTTTCTTATTATATAGCTTAAACTCAAGTTCAATGGGCCTTATAGGACAATTTATACAAGATACTTTTAAAGGGTTATTTGGATCACTTGCTATAATTATTCCATTATTAATAATAATTATAGGAGTATTAGGATTTTTTGAGAGAAATGAATATGTATATAGAATGAAAAAAAGTAAAACACTTTATGTTTTTATAGTATTTTTATTTGTTTTCTACGGATTATTTAATTCAAGAAAAATACCTATTGATAATCCTCTAAAAGCAAATATGTATAGAGATGTTATGCAAATGGGGATTGATGGAAGTGGTTGCGGACTGATTACATCAACGATAGCATACTTTATGAAAGAAATATTTGGATTAACAGGTAGTTGGTTAATTAGTTTGTTTGTTTTATTTATTACACTAATGTATACATTTAATATATCTTTAAAAGATATAATTGAAGGTGTTAGTGATAAATCAAGAAAAATCAAAAGTGGAGATGTAAGTGTAAAAGGTAAAATGTCAAATCTAAAAGAGTCTGCATTGAACCTAATGACAGAAGAAGTAGATGAAACTACTCAACTTGGTAAAAATAAAAAAGGTTTATTTAAGAATATTTTAAATAACAATGACAAGAATGAAGATAAAGAAGACACTTTAGTTGACACTACATTTGATGATGAAGACAAAACAATAAAAATAGTAGGATTTAATAAAAGTGATGACGACTACTTAGAAATTTTAGAAGGAACGAATAGTATACCTGAACTTGATGTACTAAAAAATCTTCAAAATACAAATCCAAATGTAAAACTAGATACAACAAACAAATTAAAAAATGACACCAATCTTTCTAATACAACTCCTATGAATTTGGAAAAGACTAATGATTTACAAATCAATAATCAATCTAGTTATGAAAATTACACAAAACCAAGTTTAGATTTATTAACTAAAATAGGTCATAAAGGCAATGAAAATGATAAGAGAAAAGCACTTGAAAATGCATCTTTATTAATTAAAACATTATCTAATTTTGGTGTGGATACAAAAATGGGTCAAGTAACTTTGGGACCAACAATAACAAGATATGAAGTACAACCAAATCCAGGAGTTAAAGTAAGTAGAATAGTTAATTTATCAGATGATATAGCTCTATCTCTAGCGGCCAAAAGTATAAGAATAGAGGCTCCTATTCCAGGAAAAAGTGCAATAGGAATAGAAGTTCCAAATGATGAGCCACAGGTTGTTGGTCTTAGAGATGTTCTTGCAAGTAAAGAATTTAAAGAAAACAATTCGTCGCTAGCTATAGGACTTGGAAAAGACATAAGTGGTAATCCGGTTATTGCAGATATAGCTAAAATGCCTCACTTACTTGTTGCAGGAGCTACAGGTTCTGGTAAATCAGTTTGTATAAATACTATAATAAACTCAGTATTGTATAAATCAACACCAGATGAAGTGAAGTTATTACTTATAGATCCAAAGGTAGTAGAACTTGCTCATTATAATGGAATACCTCACTTATTATCACCAGTTGTAACAGATCCTAAAAAAGCAGCTAATGCACTAAACTGGGCAGTAGCTGAAATGAACAAAAGATATAAGGCTTTTGCTGAACTTGGTGTTAAAGATATTAATAGTTATAATGAAAAAAGTGAGACAAAACTTCCTAAAATAGTAATAATAATAGATGAGCTTGCTGATTTAATGATGGCTTGTGCAAATGAAGTTGAAGATTATATTTGTAGACTTGCTCAAATGGCAAGGGCTGCAGGTATGCATTTAATTATAGCAACACAAAGACCTTCTGTTGATGTAATAACAGGAGTTATAAAAGCCAATGTTCCATCTAGAATTGCTTTTGCAGTTTCATCACAAACAGATTCAAGAACAATACTAGATATGGGTGGAGCTGAAAAATTACTAGGTAAAGGTGATATGTTATTCTATCCACTTGGAGCAGCTAAACCAGTTAGATTACAAGGTGCATATATATCTGAAGATGAATCAGAAAATGTAATAAACTTTGTAAAAGGACAGGTTAAAGAAGAAGTTAAATATGAAGAAGAAATAATTCAAACTATATCAAAAACGACTAATGTGAAAAATGATGATGTGGATGAATTTTTAGAAGATGCAATTGCATTTGTAGTACAAAGTGGTCAAGGTTCATCCTCTATGTTGCAAAGAAAATACAAAATAGGATTCAATAGAGCAGCTAGACTAATAGACTCAATGGAAGAAAGAGGAATAGTTGGACCTAGTGAAGGAAGTAAACCTAGAAAAGTATTAATTACAATGGAAGAATTAGCAAAATTAGAAGGTGAATAAAACTTGAAAACAATTAAAATAGAAGATGCATTAAAACTTGAAAATGCAATATTTATAGATGTTAGAACTGAAAGAGAATATGTGGATGACCATATATTAAATGCTTTTAACATGCCCTTATTTAATAATGATGAGTACTGTGAAATAGGAACAATATATAAAAAAGAGGGGAAACACGAAGCTATCGACAGAGGTTTTGAGTTTGTTTCCCCAAAACTTAAATATATGTACAATATAGCAAAAGAATTATCAACTAAATACGATCATATAGTAATATATTGTGCAAGAGGTGGAATGAGAAGTGGGTCTGTGGCCAACTTATTAAGCTCTATAGGTATAGATTTATATAAACTTGAAGGTGGATATAAATCTTACAGAAATTATGTACTTGATTATTTAGATAATATAATGGATAAAAAACAATTTATAGTTCTTCATGGATTAACAGGAGTAGGAAAAACTGAATTATTAGTTGAGTTACAAAATCATAATATAGATGTTGTAGACTTAGAATATATGGGTAGAAATACTGGTTCTGTATTTGGATTTATAACTTACGATGAAAAGCCACCAAGTCAAAAAACTTTCGAAACAAGAATATTTGAATCATTATTTTTCTCAAAAAGTGATTATTTATTTATAGAAAGTGAAAGTAAAAGGGTTGGTCATGTATTAGTACCAAATAAAATTTATGAAGCAATTATAAGAGATGGATATCATATACTTATAGAATGTGATATAAAAGATAGAGTAAAAAGACTTTGTAAAGAGTACATCTATAATAGAAGTGAAGATAATATACAAGACTTAAGACAATGTATAAATACATTTAGAAAAAGACTTGGTAATAAAACTGTAGATGAATATTTAGAGTTACTGGATAATGAAAAATATGAAGAGTTAGTTGAAAGATTTTTAGTATTTTACTATGATCCTCTTTATATGCACTCAGTAAATCAATATAAATATAACGACGTAATAAAATTTGAAGACATAAACGAAATAAGAGAAAAATTAATAAGTTTTCATAAGACAGCTGTGGAAGGAGTTAAACAATGTTAAAAATAGCACTAGAATCATTAGGTTGTTCAAAAAACCTAGTAGATGCAGAAATAATGATGGGTATATTAAATAAAAAAGGATATAAATTAACAGGAGATTTTGAGGAAGCAGATGTAATTTTAGTAAATACATGTGGATTTATAGAATCAGCAAAACAAGAGTCTATAGATACAATAATAGGATTTGCAAATCTTAAAGAAACTGGAAATTTAAAATTACTTATAGTTACAGGATGTTTAGCGCAAAGATATTCTGATGAATTAAAACAAGAAATACCTGAAATAGATGCCATAGTAGGTACAGGAAGTTATCAAAATATAGATGAAATATTAGAAGGATTACAAAAAGAAAAGCAAATAGTATCTTTAAAAGATATAGAAGTTGTTTATAATGAAGATCTTCCAAGATATGTTTCTACACCAGAATATATGGCTTACTTAAAAATAAGTGAAGGATGCGATAAGCACTGTACTTATTGTATAATACCTAAATTAAGAGGAAAACAAAAAAGTAGAAAAATAGAAGACATAGTAGCTGAAGCAAAATCTCTTGCTGAAAGTGGAGTAAAAGAGCTTGTAGTTATAGCACAAGATTCAACAATGTATGGATCAGATATATACGGTGAGGCTAGACTTCCACAGTTATTAGAAGAACTTGCAAAAATAGAGGGATTAAAATGGATAAGAATAATGTACTCATATCCAGAATCAATAACAAAAGAGTTAGTTGATGTAATAAGAAGACATGATAATATTTGTTCTTACTTTGATATGCCAATACAACATGCAAGTAATAAAATATTAAAACTAATGAATAGACAAACTACTAAAGAAGAATTATTAGAAAAAGTTAATATGATTAGAAGTGCTATACCAAATGCAACACTAAGAACAACTTTAATAACTGGATTCCCAGGAGAAGATGAAAAAGACTTTGAGGAGCTTGTGGAATTTGTTAAAGAAGTTAAGTTTGATAAACTTGGTGTATTCCCTTATTCAAGAGAAGAAGGAACAGCAGCAGATAAACTTCCAAATCATTTAGAACAAGAAGTAAAAGAGCAAAGAAGAGATATTATAATGATGATACAACAAGAAATCTCTGAAGAAATAAACAAAAACAAAGTAGGAAATACTTATGAAGTTTTAATAGAAGAACAAATAGAAAATAATGTTTATGTGGGAAGAACTCAGTTTGATGCAGAAGAAATAGACAGTATCGTATATGTAAAATCGTATACTAAATTAGAACCAGGAGACTTTGTAAATGTAAAAATAAATACAGCTCTAGAGTATGATTTAATGGGGGATATTCAAGATGAATTTGCCAAATAAATTAACATTACTTAGAATTTTGTTAATACCGGTATTTATAATAATAATGATGAGTAATATAACTAATCATTATTTAATAGCTTGTTTAATATTTATTATTGCATCTATAACAGATGCCCTAGATGGATATATTGCAAGAAAAAATAATTTAGTAACTGACTTTGGAAAATTTATGGACCCTCTAGCAGATAAATTATTAGTAATATCAGCACTTATATGTATGATAGAATCAAATTTAGTTGCTGGGTGGATGGTTATAATTATTGTTGCTAGAGAGCTTACTGTAAGCATATTAAGAGCTATTGCTGCAGCTGATGGAAAAGTTATTGCTGCAAGTGGTGGCGGTAAAATAAAAACTATTAGTCAAATGTTGGCAATAATAATATTATTATTTGGAGCAAACTCAAGTAATAATTTATTATTACAAATAGGAACAATATTTATGTTAATTGCAACAATATTTACTTTATATTCAGGGACAGATTATTTATATAAAAATAGAGAATTATTTATGAATAGTAAATAAATACTTAAATCCTTTCTCAATTAAAATGAGGAAGGATTTTTTTATGAAAAATAAAAATACTCGTATAAAAGATTGTATATAAGTTTATAAATATAAATGTATGTCTTTTTATTGAAATGAATTATAATGTATATGAAAGTATGCATATTTTGGGAGGAAAGTAAATTTTTTATTGTGAGAGTTTTTAGAAAGGGAATTTCAATTGACTACTAAAGTTTTATAGGATATAATAAGTATAGTACACAGAACAAATGTTTGTTAAAATGAGAAAGGATGAATAAAATGAGTATAGAAAAAGAAAAATTACAAGCCCTTAATCAGGCTTTAGGAAAAATAGAAAAAGATTTTGGAAAAGGATCAATAATGAGACTTGGGGAAGCATCATCAATGGGTGTTGAAGCCATATCAACAGGTTCAATAGGACTTGACATAGCAGTTGGTATAGGTGGACTTCCAAAGGGAAGAATAGTTGAAATATATGGACCAGAATCTTCAGGTAAAACAACAGTTGCACTACATACAGTTGCTGAAG
>JALFMW010000214.1 GCA_022782605.1 Clostridium sp.
TCCTAATCACAAAGTAGAAGATTTTGATATAGCTAAGATGATTAAAGAGACTGATTTCCCTATAAAGGTAGGGGTAGATATAGGTTTCCGTGATCCTAGTACTTGTGTCGTTTCATTATGGGATAAGCTTAATAAGAAAATCTATATAATAGCTGAATATTACCAAAGAGCTGCGACATTCGAAGAGGTATGTGGTGGCATAAAAGCATGTACTGGTGGAGACAAAGTTACTGTATATGTTGATAATGCTGACCCTAGAGCTATAGAATACTTCAGACAAAATGAGATAAATGCATATCCTTGTAAGAAGGGAGCTGACAGCAATAAGCTTTATATGACATTCTTACAGAACCATGAAATAATATGTCATCCTAGTTGTGAGCATGTAGCGGAAGAACTTGAAAACTTCGTCTTCTTAAAGGACAAGAATGGCTATTATTGTGATGATAAGACAGATCACAACTTTTCACATACTCTAGATGCTCTTAAATATAGTTATTCAGACGTTTATCGTGCTAAAAAACTTAGCTCAATCAATTTAAAACTTGGAATATAAGGAGGTAAATATGAAATTTTGTAGAAACAAGCTAGTTCCTGAGTATATAACTGGTAAACAGGAACTTAGTAAAGAAGATGTCGTTAGATTACTACAAGAGAGTGAGATATTCTTGCCTAAGTATAATACTAACGAAGATTATTTTTATGGAAAACATAAAATACTAGATAGATATTTTGATGATCCTAGCAAACCTAATAATCAAGTTATGTGTAATATACCTAAGTATATCGTACAAGTAAGAACCGGGTTCTTTAGTAGTTCTCCACTTACTATGGAGTCTCGTAATGAAGAGTATATGAATGTTATTAGGGATATATTAGACCAAAACGACTTTAAACAAACATTTAACCAATTAGATACATACTGTTCTATATTTGGACATAGCTTCTTAGTGCTTTATATGAATGATGACGGTAGGATAACATTCACAGCACAAAACCCTAAAGATTGGATATATGTGCGTGATAATAGCCTTGAGAAGAAACCTAAATTTGCTATTAGATACTATGCTTGGTGGGATGATGTACAAAATCTACAAATGTATGATATAGAACTTTATACAGATAAAGAGATAATTAACTACGAAGGAAGCCCTGTAGACCTAAAAGAAGTAGGGCGTAGACCTCATTATTTTGACGGATTACCAGTAATAGAATTTATGGAGAACGAGTCACGCCAAGGCTCATATGAAAATGTTATCAGCTTAATAGATACTTATGAGCTTATGCTATCAGATACAGCTAATACTATTAACTATTTCTCAGATTGTTACCTAGTACTTACTGGAATGCAGGAAACACAAGCTGAAGATATAGCTAGAATGAAAAATGACAGGGTGTTACTAGTTCCTGAAGGATGTGAAGCTTCATTCCTTACTAAAGACGTATCTGAAAACTATAATGAAAATATGCTTAGAAGACTACAGGAGCAAATATTTGTAGTTGCATGTACTCCACTATTATCAGATAGCTCATTCTCTAGTAACTCATCAGGGGTAGCTATTCAGTTCAAATTGTTTTCTATGGAAAAATCAGTACAACTTAAGGAAAACATATTCAGAGCTGGATTTAATAACTTATTTGCTCTTATTAGAGGAATGATAAATAAATTAGAAAGAAAAAGTTATACCGAAGATGATAAGATAATACAAACATATACTAGATCATTACCTATGGATTTATCTGCATTAGCTGACTCTATCAGTAAACTTAATGGTGTTGTATCTAGAAGAACACTTATGACTCAACTAGACTTCGTATCAGATGCTGCCTTAGAGGAAGAACAATTAAGAAAAGAACAAGAAGAATTAATAGATTTAGAGGTTAATAAAGCCAAGAAAATGTTTGACGCTACTCCGCAACCTATGATGGGTAATAATGGTGGTGGAAAAACTAATGAAGCAGGTAAAAATATAGGGGCTAATACAGCTAAGAACTACGAGCAGAAAAAAGCAAATAATTAATACATTAATATATCGAAAATGCACAACTCCCCTAAGTGCAAGCTTTTTACTTGTTTTAGCTATAAAACTCGGATAATATAGTCGAAGGACTTTAAACTGGAGGAAAAATATGGACAATAATCAAGAACCACAAGTTCAAGAGCCAGCTGCTAAAAAGATGTTCACACAAGCTGAATTAGATGAAATAATAGGAAAAAGATTAGCTAAGGAAAGAGCAAAGTTTGAAGAACAACTTAAAAGCAAAGTTGGTGAAGCTGAAAGACTAGCTAAATTAAATGAAGAAGAAAGAGCTAGAGAAGAGATAAAAATAGCTCAAGATAATTTAGATAAGATGACTGCTGAATTCAACAAGATGAAAGCAGATTTTGAGCAACAACAAATGTTAGCTCAAGTAACCAAAGAATTAAGTGATAGAAACTTGCCTATTGG
>JALFMW010000222.1 GCA_022782605.1 Clostridium sp.
GTATAAGAAAACCAAAGGATTTAAGTCATTTGAAAGCGCTAATAGCCTTATTAGCAACTTTATTTTTTACTACAATTTTATTAAATCTCATTCATCACTTAGTGGTTTAACACCTGCTCAAGTTTGTGGTATTAATTATACTCATCAAGAAAAAGTTAATTGGTTCATCAAATATTAATTGCATTTGTAGCCTAAAAATTTTATAATTTCGTTAGGTCTATTTGTTGTGCCTATTTTTTAAAAGTGAAACCCAATTTAACCTATCGGTTTATTAATCCTGTCGAGAACAATTCTCATTATATCTAATTAACAGAACCTATTTACAATTATTATTATTACTATAATTTCTAAAAATATACTAATATAAAATTCATTTATATTTAAAATAGTATAAATAAATTTCTTATAAAGACGCACTAAAATTACTAATTTGATTAAAGTTATCTAGGATTATTTTTGATAGATTAGTTAGTATGGTTGAGTTAGAAATTAAAGAAGAAATATTTTATAAGGTGTGTGTTGGAGCATATTAAGATAATAAAAGGAGTTGTCTCAAAATGATTTTAAAATCATAAAAAGAGACAACTCTTTTTTATGAATTTATACATAGGATAATTTGAATTATTTTACATTATTTGTTAAATTAGATTATATCTAGGCATGACAAAATAGGATATCTGCAAATATCCCATATAATGTAAATATTTAAGCTATCGCTTTTGTATAAAAAGTTACACCTAATCTATTTTGTTGAATTTTATTATGAAGTTTATTTAAATTGTAGGCGAGTGCTAAAAGTGTAAACTCCACTTTTACATTTTTCTTACCTCTAGTTAAAAACCTTCTAAAGTTATGATTTTCTTTTATTACCCCAAATGCACCTTCAACTTGTATAGATCTATTCATTCTGGCTAAAATACCAAATTCACTTGTTATATTATTTTGTGATTGTTTTCTTTTCGTTATAAATACAGGTGATACTTGTATTTTTTTATTGCCCTTTGCTTTTGTACATTTTGATTTAATAGGGCAGTTATTACAATTTTCACATTCATATATTTTAACTTTTGAAATATATCCAGACTTTGATTTTCTCGTAGTTGTAGCTATAAATTTTAATTCTTTATTATTAGCACAAGTATAAGTATCTGTTATTTCGTTATAAATCATATTTTCTCTTTTACCAATATTATTTTTAAACTTTTTACTCTTCATATTTTCATAATTTTGTGGTTTTATAAATGATTTTTGGTTATTCTTTTCTAAATAAACATAATTTTCTTCACTTTCATAACCAGCGTCAGCTATTATATTTTCATATTTAGCCGGAAGGCTTTCGCCTAATTTATCTAAAAATGGAATAAAAGTTAGTTGATCTGATCTTTCACTAGAAATATCAACACCAACTATATACTCACCTTCAACGCCTATTTGAATATTATATCCAGGTTTTAATTGAGCATTTCTCATGTGATCATCTTTCATATGCATAAATGTAGCATCTATATCTGTCTTAGAAAAACTATTTCTTCCATTAAAAATAGAATTATATAAATCATATTTAGACTGTCTTTCTAAGTATTTATTGGCTTCCTCTATTAATTTTTGAAGTTCTGTTTTTCTCTTACCTTTACCGTAAACAAATTCTATATTTGATGATAATTTTATAGAATTTAAAAATTCTAAAATCTCATTGAGTAATTTACTTTTAACTGTATTTTCAACAATTGAAAAGTTTTTATTGAATTTATCATTTATACTTTTAATAAATAATTTTATGGCTTCGCCTAATTTTATTTCATTTTTACTTACTGTTTTTTTCCACACAAAAGTATATTTATTGGCGTTAGCCTCAATTTTTGTACCATCTATAAATAGATTTTTTAATTCAAGTTCATTATTTTCATATAACTTTATAATAAATTGATTAAATAAATCATCAAGTATAGGCTCTAATCTTCCTGTTCTAAATCTTGCGATAGTATTATGATCAGGAGCTTTGAAACCTTGTAATAGCCACATAAAATTTATATCTCTTTTACAAGCAATTTCAATTTTTCTACTTGACCAAATATCATTCATATATGCATAAACTAATATTTTAAATAGGATTTTAGGTGGAACTGCAGGATTTCTCCCATTTGGGGAGTACGCCTCGTATAATTTTTTATAATCTAATTCCTCCATCATTAGGCTTAGCAGTCTCACTGAGTCATCATCTGGTATAAAAATTTCTAAATCAATTGGCAACCTTAACTGATAATTTTCTAAAAGTTGGGCATAATTTTTATGTACAGTTTGGATTCTCATACTTTAATTGTACACAAAAGGGATGAACTCAATACGAGTTCATCCCTTCCTTTTTGTGGAACTATCTTTTTATTTTGAGACAGCCTCTTTTTACATTTTTAGATGCTAGTGTACTTTATATGAATATATTTGAATATATTTGAATAGTTATGATAATATAAACCGCATTAAAGGAGGGGCTTATGGTTATAACACCTGGTATAGAAGATTTGGAATATGAAATTAAAAATGGAGTAAAACATTTTACTTTAGTAGCAGAGGAAGTAGATATAGAAATACTTCCAGGTATTTTTGCTAAAGGAATG
>JALFMW010000237.1 GCA_022782605.1 Clostridium sp.
CCTATTAAAGTTGAAGATTCTCCTCCAAACTCCATAGAACCTATTTCAAATTCAATTATGTCTTTTCTTTTCACTATAATTTCCTCCGCTATTTTATCTTTCTTCTATTAATTTAACTTCTTCATCAGTTAATTCTCTATATTCACCTAGACCTAAATTTTCATCTAGCATTAATTTACCCATAGACAGTCTTTTCAAGTATACTACTTTTTTGCCTACACTCTCAAACATTCTTTTTACTTGGTGGAATTTTCCTTCATGTATAGTAAGCTCTATTTCTGATTGTTCTCCACTTTCAAGTATCTTTAATTGAGCTGGCATAGTTTCATATCCATCATCTAAAGTAACACCGGCTTCAAAAGCTTTTATATCTTCTTCTGTAACTCTTCCTTCTATTTTAGCATAGTAAGTTTTCGGTACGTGTTTTTTAGGAGACAATACTCTATGAGCAAGTTGTCCATCATTAGTTAAAACTAAAAGACCTTCTGTATCTTTATCTAATCTTCCTACAGGAAATGGTTCAAAAGCTAGATAAGATGAATCTATTAAATCTAAGACAATTGGATCTCTTTTATCAAAAGTTGCTGATAAATATCCATCAGGTTTGTTCATCATTATATAAACAAATTCTCTATAATTTACTACTTCATTATTGAACTCTATTTTATCCACATCAGTATCAACTTGTGTACCAGGATTTGATATAACTTTATCATTTACTTTTACCATTCCCTTTTTGCAGTACACTTTTAATTCAGCTCTACTTCCATATCCCAAATTAGAAAGAATTTTATCAATTCTTAATTTTTTCGCCATTATATTTTACCACCTTTTGAGAAGTATTTTTATTTTGATTAAAATTTATTTTTCATCATATAATCTCTATTATATATTATATTTTTAATTTTTGCTTATTATAAATTTAACTATATACTCTTTTTTAATTTGGTTATATAATATAGATGATGGGTAAGTTTTATAAGTTTTAAACTTAGTTAAAATTTGGAGGTTTAAACATGTTAGTTTCTGCAAAAGAAATGCTAGTTAAAGCAAGAGAAGGAAAATACGCAGTAGGTCAATTCAATATAAATAACTTAGAATGGACAAAAGCAATATTATTAACTGCACAAGAAAATAATTCACCAGTTATTTTAGGAGTATCTGAAGGTGCTGGAAAATATATGGGTGGATATGATACAGTAGTAGGAATGGTTAATGGTTTAATTAAAGGATTAAACATAACAGTTCCAGTTGCTCTACACTTAGACCATGGTTCTTATGAAGGAGTTTTAAAAACTATAGAAGCAGGATTCTCTTCAGTAATGTTCGATGGATCTCATTATCCATTTGAAGAAAATGTTGCTAAAACTAAAGAATTAGTTGAACTAGCTCATTCAAAAGGTATATCTATAGAAGCTGAAGTTGGTTCTATAGGTGGAGAAGAAGACGGTGTTGTAGGTGCTGGTGAAATAGCTGACCCTCAAGAATGTAAAGCTATAGCTGAGTTAGGAATAGATTTCTTAGCTGCTGGTATAGGTAACATACATGGTCAATACCCTGATAACTGGGCTGGTTTAAACTTTGAAGCATTAGGAAAAATAAACGATGCTACAGGAGATATGCCATTAGTATTACATGGTGGTACTGGTATACCAGAAGATATGATAAAAGAAGCTATATCTTTAGGTGTTGCTAAAATAAATGTTAATACAGAATGTCAATTAGTATTTGCTGAAGCTACTCGTAAGTACATAGAAGAAGGTAAAGATTTACAAGGTAAAGGATTTGACCCTCGTAAATTATTAGCTCCAGGCTTTGAAGCTATAAAAGCATGTGTTAAAGAAAAAATGGAACTATTCGGTTCTATAAACCAAGCATAATTTTAATAGTTTAGCTTAAAAAATCGGAAATGATAGATGTATTTTATTACATCTATCATTTTTTTTACTATTCAATATTTGAATAATTATTTTTCACTCCCCTTTTAATAGGTTTGTATACTATAATATAAAGTAAGATTACAAATTTTTTCCATTTAATTTTATATTTATATTTTTATAAAATAATTTAAATGTTAAAATTTTAACTCTATAAATTTTTAGTTAACCATCCTAATAGCCACATCCTCTTAAATTTATAGATTATATTTTAATCTTTTGCTGTTAATTATGTTCTATAACTAACTTCAAAATGAAAAGGGGGAATTTTCATGTGCAATTTTGTTTCACAAAACAAAAAATTATTTGATGAGTTAGATAGTTTAATCAATGACCTTCCTGTAGCTGATGAAAGTGCCTTAATATTTGTACTTAAAGAAGCTCAAGGTATATTTGGTTATCTACCAAAAGAAGTTCAACTTTATATCGCAAAAAAATTAAATGTTGCTCCTTCAAAAGTATATGGTGTTGTTAGCTTCTATTCTTACTTCTCTACTACTCCTGTTGGAGAACACAAAATTAGTGTATGCTTAGGAACTGCTTGCTTCGTTAAAGGATCTAAAGCTGTTCTTGCAGAGTTGGAAAAACAATTGGATATTAAAGCTGGAGAAACTACTAAAGATCTTAAATTCACTATTGAATGTTTAAGATGTGTAGGTGCTTGTGGACTTGCTCCTGTTGTTGTTGTTGACGGTAAGGTATTTAGTAGAGTTACACCTGATGATGTTTCAGACATAATAAATGAATATAAAGAAGTTGAAATGAGCTGTTAGGGGGGATAATACATGAAAAGAATTAATTCATATGCTGAGTTAAAAGCTGCTGTTGAAGAGTACAAGCCTCTTCTTAATTTAAGAAAAAAAGATAGTTCTGATGGTGTTCCTACAAAAAGAGAAATATTAGTCTGTGGTGATACTGGATGTGCTTCTTCTGGTAGTATAAAAGTTTTAGAAGCTTTAGAAGATGAAATTAAAAAAGCTGGTCTTGAAGATGTGGCTAAAGTTCAATTAACTGGATGCTTTGGATTCTGTGCTGTTGGTCCAATAGTTAAAGTTTATCCTGATAACGTTTTCTACGTACATCTTACTCCAGAAGATGCAAAAGAAATCGTTGAAAGCCATATAAAAAATAATGTGGTTGTTGAAAGACTATTATATGAAGAACCAGCTCTTGATAATATAAGAGTTAATAATGAAAAAGATATGTCTTTCTATAAAAAACAAAAGAAAATAGCTTTAAGAAATCTTGGTGTTATACACCCTGAACGTCTTGAAGAATATTTAGCTAACGGTGGATATCTAGGACTTGGAAAAGTTTTAAATGAAATGACTCCAGAGCAAGTTGTTGAAGAAATAAAAGCTTCTGGACTTAGAGGTAGAGGTGGTGCTGGATTCCCTACTGGTGTTAAATGGGAAGCTGCTGCTAAAAACCCTCCTATTAATGGTAAAAAATTTGTAGTATGTAATGCTGATGAAGGTGACCCTGGTGCTTTTATGGATAGATCTTTACTTGAAGGCGACCCTCATAACGTAATAGAAGCTATGGCAATCTGTGGTTATGCTATAGGTTCTGATATAGGTTATATATATATAAGAGCTGAATATCCTCGTGTTATAGAAAGATTAAAAATAGCTATAGCTGCAGCTGAAGAAGCTGGACTATTAGGCGAAAATATTATGGGTAGCGGATTCAATTTTAAACTTGAATTAAAATATGGTGCAGGTGCTTTCGTTTGTGGTGAAGGTACTGCCTTAATGCATTCTATCGAAGGTAAACGTGGTGAACCTAGAATGAAGACTTTCTCTTCTTCTAAACATGGTTTATGGAATGCACCTACTTGCTTAAACAATGTTGAAACATTCGGTAATGTTCCAGTTATAATAACTAAAGGTTCTGAATGGTTCTCTTCTTATGGTACTGATGACTCTAAAGGAACTAAAGTTTTCGCATTAGGTGGAAAAGTTAACAATGTTGGTCTTGTTGAAGTTCCTATGGGTACTACACTTAGAGAAATAGTATTTGAAATAGGTGGCGGTATCTTGCATGATAAAGAGTTTAAAGCTGTTCAAACTGGTGGGCCATCAGGTGGGTGTATATCTTCTAAAGATTTAGATACACCTATAGATTATAAATCATTAGCTTCTATAGGTTCTATGATGGGTTCAGGTGGTATGCTTGTTCTTGATGAAACTGACTGTATGGTTGATATAGCTAGATTCTTCTTAGACTTCTCTGTTGATGAATCTTGTGGTAAATGTACTCCTTGTCGTATAGGTACAAAGAGATTATACGAATTATTAACTAAGATTTGTGAAGGTAAGGGATGTGAACAAGACTTAGTTGATTTAAAAGATTTAGCATTAACTGTTAAAAATACTGCTTTATGTGGTTTAGGAAAATGTGCTCCTAACCCTGTATTAAGTACTATGGACTGTTTCTATGATGAGTATCTTGCTCATGTTAAAGATCATAAATGTCCAGCAGGAAAATGTACTTCTCTATTGGATTTCGTAATAACTGATGATTGTATAGGTTGTGGATTATGTGCTAAAAACTGTCCAGTTGGTGCAGTAAGCGGTGAAAAGAAAGAAAAACACGTAATAGATACTAGCAAATGTATTAAATGTGGTACTTGTATAGAAAAATGTAAGAAGGGTGCAATTGTTAAAAGATAATTACATTAAGGAGGGGTTTATTAATGAGTTTAGTTAATTTAACTATAAATGGCAAAGCTGTTTCAGTTCCTTCTGATACAAAAATATTAGAAGCTGCAAAACAAGTAAATATAAAAATACCAAGCCTATGTCATTTACATATGGATGATATAAAATTTGATAACCATTGTGCATCTTGTCGTGTATGTATGGTTAGCGTGGGCAGAAAATTAGTTCCTGCTTGCGGTACTTTAGTTAAAGAAGGAATGGTTGTAAACACTAATTCTCCAGAAGCATTAAAGTATAGAAAAAATGTTGTTGAATTAATGTTATCTGACCATCCAAAAGATTGCTTATCTTGTGCTAAAAGTGGTCATTGTGAATTGCAAGATTTAGCTGCTGAAGTAGGTATAAGAGAAGTTAGATTCCAAGGTGGTGAACAATCTGCTGTTCCTCTTGATACTTCTACTAAATCTATCGTTAAAGATCATGCTAAATGCGTACTGTGTAGAAGATGTGAAACTATGTGTAACGAAGTTCAAACTGTTGGTGTATTATCTGGTATTAACCGTGGATTTGGCACTGAAGTTTCTACATTCTATGACGTAGATTTAGCTGATACTAACTGCACATTCTGTGGACAATGTGTAACTGTATGTCCAACAGGTGCTTTAGTTGAAAAAGACAATACTAAAGCTGCTTGGGAAGCTTTAGCTCAAAAAGAAAAACCAGTTATGGTTCAAACTGCTCCAGCTGTAAGAGTTGGTTTAGGTGAGGAATTTGGATTAGATCCAGGTTCTATATCTACTGGTAAAATGGTTGCTGCTCTAAAAGCTTTAGGATTTGATTATGTATTTGATACTAACTTTGGTGCTGACTTAACTATAATGGAAGAAGCAAATGAGTTTGTAAATAGATTTGTTAAGGGTGAAAAACTTCCTATATTAACTAGTTGTTGTCCAGCTTGGGTTAACTTTATGGAACATGAATTCCCAGATTTATTACCTCATTTATCTACTTGTAAATCTCCACAAAGTATGTTCTCTCCAATAGCTAGACATTACTTTGCTGAGAAAGTTTTAGGTAAAAAACCTGATGAAGTTGTCATTGTATCTATAATGCCTTGTGTTGCTAAAAAATATGAAGTTTCAAGGGATGAATTGGGAGAAGATGGACATCTAGATACTGATTTATCATTAACTACTAGAGAATTAGCTAGAATGATAAAAGAAGCTGGTATAGACTTAGCTAACTTAGAAGAAGCTGAATTTGATAGTCCTCTTGGATACTCTACTGGTGCTGCTGACATATTTGGTGCTACTGGTGGTGTTCTTGAAGCTGCTCTAAGAACTGCTTATCATGATATAACTAAAGAAGAAGCTCCATCTTTAGATTTCACTGTTGTAAGAGGTATGGATGGTATAAAAGAAGCTTCTCTAGAAATAGCTGGTCATACAGTAAATGTAGCAGCTGCAAGTAGCTTAGGAAATGCTAGAAAATTAATGGATGAATTAAGAGCTGGTAATTCTAAATATCATATAATAGAAATAATGGCTTGTCCTGGTGGATGTGTAGCTGGTGGTGGCCAACCTTACCATGGTGGAGATTATGATAAAGTTAAAGCAAGAGCAAAAGCTTTATATGAAATAGATGCTAATAAACCAAATCGTCTTTCTCATAATAACCCAGATATCATCAAATTATATGATGAATTTTTAGGTGAAAGAGGCGGACATGTATCTCATGAATTACTTCATACTGAATACTATGATAAAAGTAATGTATATGCAGATGCTGAATGTTAATCGTTAATATTGATAGTTATTAATTAAAATAGAAAGGGAGTTATAAGATTTTTATTAATCTTTAACTCCCTTTTTTTAAATAATTATTAACTATTTATCAATAGCTTGTGATAGCTTTTGGGTAAATTCTTGAGCTGCATCTATTCCCATACCTCTTTGTCTAAAGTTCATAGCTGCAACCTCTATTATCATAGATGTATTTCTACCAGGTTTAACAGGTACTACTATTTTTTCAACTTGTGTCCCTAATATATCTTCATATTCTCTATCTAGACCTAATCTGTCATAGTACTTTTGCTGACTCCAGTTTTCCAACTCTACTACTAAATCTACCATTTTTTGATTTTTTATTGCTCCAACACCATATAGACTTTTAACATCTATTATACCTATTCCTCTTATTTCCATATAGTGTTTTAATATTTCAGGTGCTTGTCCTACTAATCTACTATCATCAACTTTTCTTATTTCAACTGCATCATCTGCTACTAATCTATGGCCTTTTTGTATTAACTCCAGTGCAGTTTCTGATTTACCTATACTACTTTCACCTTTTATAAGTACACCTATGCCATAGACATCTACTAATACTCCATGCATAGTGACATGAGGTGCAAGTTTATTATCTAAATAATTAGATAGTCTATTAATAAATCTAGTAGTGTTACACTTACTACTTAAAATAACTCTATTATATTTTTTAGCCTTTTCTATTATATCTTTATCAACTTCCAAATCCCTAGTAACAATTAATACAGGTATTTCATAAGAAAAGAATCTATCTAATATTTCTTCTCTTTTTTCTTTTTTAACATTTTGAAAATAAGTATACTCTGTTTTACCTATTATTTGAATTCTTTCATAAGGAAAATATTCAAAATATCCTGCCAATGGCAATGCTGCTCTATTTACATCTTCAGATTCTACATAATAATCTATATCTTCTTGCATATATATAACCTTTAAATTTAAATCCCTTATTATTTGAGATATAGATACTCTATCTTTTACTTTTTCTATCAATTATTTACTCTCCCTTTCTAAAATAATTATAAATATTCTCTGCTACACTTTTGTTTAACCCCTCAACTTGAGATAATTCTTCAACTGATGCATTCTTTATATCTTCAATACTTTTAAAATTAGATAATAAAGCTTTCTTTCTTTTTTCTCCAACTCCAGGAATGTCATCTAATGAAGATTTTGTTAAAGATTTATTTCTCAAACTTCTATGATAAGTTATGGCATAGTTATGAACTTCTTCTTGAATACTTGCTACAAATCTATATAAATTTGATGTTTTATCAAGTTCAAATTCTTTTGTAGCAGATATTAATCCTTTAGTTCTATGTTTATCATCCTTGTACATTCCCCAAAGAGGAATATTTACTCCATACTTATCAAAAACTTTTTGGACGGCACTAACTTGTCCTTTTCCACCGTCTAATAGTATTAAATCAGCAAAATCACCTTTTTGCAATCTTCTTTCCAAAATTTCTGCCATAGAATCATAATCATTTGGTCCTTCTACAGTTTTAATTTTATATCTTCTATATTCTTTTTTATCCTTTAATCCATTTGTAAATACAACCATAACACCTATTGAATCTACACCTTGAATATTTGATATATCATATGATTCTATTCTTCTCGGTGGTTCTTCTAAACCTAACACTTCTGCTAATTCTATTAAAGCACCTTCGCTTCTCTCATATTTTCTTTTATTTAAATTAGAGAATTTTTCAAGGTATTCCATGGCATTTTTCTTAACCATGGAAATTAAACTTTTCTTATCACCTTTTTGAGGAACTCTTATAGAAACTTTTTGGCCTTTAATATTTGACAACCACTCTTCCATAACAACCTGATCCTCTATTTCTGATTCTATAATAATCTCTTTTGGTATATATTCTGCATTCATATAGAATTGCTTTACAAATGATCCAAGTATAGATTCTTTAGTTGAATCTTTTGTGCCTTCTAAGATAAAGTGTTCTCTCCCAACTATTTTTCCATGTCTTATGAAGAATGATTGTACACAAGCCTCCTCATCATTATAAGCCATGGCAATAATATCTTGGTTAACATCATCTGTAGAAACATCAATTTTTTGTTTTTGCATCATTTCTTGAAGATTTAATATTTTATCTCTATAAATAGCTGCCTCTTCAAAGTTAAATTCCATTGAGCATTTATTCATTTTTTCTTTTAAAATTTCTATTAATTTTTCTTCTTTGCCTGATAAAAATAATATTATTTCTTCTATCATTTTATTATATTCTTCTTTTGATACATTTCCTGTACATGGACCAACACATCTTTTTATGTGAAGATTTAGACAGGGCCTCATATTATTTTTTATAGCTCTATCAATATCCACATTACATGTTCTTATGGGATAAATATTTCTTATTACCTCTAAAGTATCATTAACAGCCTCCACATTTGTGTATGGACCAAAATATTTTGCCTTGTCTCTAAGTACCTTTCTCACTTTAAGCACTCTTGGATAATCTTCATTAATAGTTACTTTTATATATGGATAAGTTTTATCATCTCTTAATAAAACATTGTACTTTGGTCTATATTTTTTAATCAAATTACATTCTAAAATCAATGCTTCAAGTTCTGAGTCTGTAATTATATATTCAAAGGATTTTATATTTTTAACCATTGATTTTACTTTTGAAGAATGATTTTTAGATGATTGAAAATACTGTCTTACTCTATTTTTTAAGGATATAGCTTTTCCAACATATATTATTTTGTCATTTTCATCTTTCATTAAATATACCCCAGGCTCACCTGGAAGTTTTTTTAATTGCTCTTGTATATCAAGCACTATAATTCCTCCAAAATCAAATTTAACTTTATTAAATTTAATCTTATAATAAAACTTCTAATCTTTATATAAATAAAAATTAGAAGTTTATATTTATTATTTAAGATTATTTAAACTTGAAACTTATTCAAAATATTTTTTTAAGAATTGACCTGTATATGAACCTTTTACTTGAGATACTTCTTTTGGTGTTCCTGTTGCTATTATTTTTCCACCTTTATCTCCACCTTCAGGACCTAAATCTATAATATAATCACAAGTTTTTATAACATCTAAGTTATGCTC
>JALFMW010000255.1 GCA_022782605.1 Clostridium sp.
GTATCGTATGTTAACGAACCTGCTATCGCCATTTTTTAACCTCTCTTTCTATTGAGAGATTACTTTAAAGCCTCGTATATTTCATTTCTTCTTATTTGGTCTTGTATTTCTTTTTTGTTTGGTGGTAACTTATAATGTTCCTTTAATTCTAATATATCTTTATCTTTGCCATCATAAGCCCTATATCCCTTTATTTTGCTAAATTCAAAATTATCAGGTATAGTAAGCCATATTGCTCTAAATTCCCACCAATGAATATAATCTTTTGTTAAATCATAGCCTAGTTGTTTATAAGTTCCCCAAATATACAAATCATCACAAGAATATCTAAAACTTTCTTTTTTTGTTTTCCCTTTTCCATTTTTAGATACCTCATCAGTTTTTCCACATTTATAAAACCAAATAAACTTATCTACTGCCTCATTTATAAGACCTTTTTGTATGATTAAATAAAAAGCAGGGTAGAAACTTTGTAAAGCATTATTAACTGCCTTTTTCGTATCTATTCCCTGCGTCATTTCTTCTTCAAAGTTTATAAATATACGAAAGTCTGTATTAATAATAAATCTCTCATTTTTTATTTTAATTGAACGAGGCAATTTACTATACATTCCTTTTAACATTCTTAATATCTCCTATATTTATTTCCTCTATAACTATTTCTTCTTTGTTCTCTATTTTGATAATTTGGTTTCATCATTCCACTCATTTTTTTGTTCATGTTATTCATTTCTTCTACATATTGATTAAATATAAACTCATAAACTCTTATAAATGCTTGTAAACCAAACTCTTTTCCCTTTTGTTCTTCATAACTTTTTGATATTTTATTATATGCTTCTTTATCATTTAAAATTAAATTCATTAATTCTTTTAATTGTTCAAATACATTATTTTCTCTTATTTTATTAACATCTATACTTCTTAACCTATTTATATAATTTTCACTAAATTCTAATTCAAATTCATTTCCAAATATCTCTATACTATTTTCTATATCATTAATATTTAATACTCTATTATTCATAAATTATCCTCGTTTTCTTTTATTTAAACATTAGGTGTAAATGTTTTTGTACTTGTATTGAAAGTACCATACACAAAGTCCCCACCCTTTAAAGAACCTGTGATTTGTTTTTGTTCTCCAGCAGCACCATTACATTCAGTAATTGATACTGTTTGAGTTATTTTTCTTGCCTTATAAGTGTTTGCTTCTGTTTCATTTTCCCATAAATTTACTATATAATGGTCAATATTCAAATCATTTCCAGTTTTTCTTTGATAAAATTTTTCATAAAAGTTTTCAAATACTTTATCTCCTTTTACCATATCCATTGTTATTGGAAATTCATTTGAATAACCAGTTGTTTTAGTTATCTTTGATTTTTGATGAATATATTGTTTTTCTTGTTCAGTAGGGTTACTGCTTTCAGTCATTTCAGTAATAACTCCACCTAATTCAATATCAGGTGTTTCACTTGTACCAACATCAAAATAATGAGCTTCATCATAAACCATAATATCTTTCATATTTAATTCTCCTTTCTGATATTAAAATATAATTGTAAATAATATACACTAATTGAGCCATCTTCACTTTGCTCATAATTTAAAGCATTGGCACAACTAACTTCTATTATTTTTTTATTATCTCCTAAAATAGGAAATTCCCTTTTAGAATTTTTTTCAGCCAACCAATCACTCAAGCCATCAAGCCAATCATAATTAGTTAGTTTTTGTTCATCTATTTCACTCTCACTTTTTAATAAAAGCATATATTGGTATTGTCTATACCAACCTTTATCAGTAATATACTTCATACCTAAATTTTCAAAACCTGTTCTTTGTAATGCTAAATTTTTAACTGTTTCACTAACACCCTCAATATGTATATCTTCAGTTTGAGCAATTTCATTAATTGGATCATATTCTTTTAACCATTGATTTATTATATAATCTTGACTTTGTTCTATCATTTATTTAACCTCCTAGAATATGCTTCAACTTGTTTTAAAATTGTATCTTTCTTATCGGATTTCATTCTTTCAAATGGATATGTTCCTCTTTTGCCAACGCGTTTTTTTATTTTTTTAGAATATGCTTGATATTCTGCATAAGGCACGTTTATATGTACTAAACCACTACCTGCGTCACTTGTAAGTCTTATTGACTTTTCCTGTGTACCAGTTTTATAGGAAACGTATTCTTGTAAATACATTATTACTTTATTATCTAAAAATACTTGTTCTTTGTTAAGATTGTTATTAAATTTATTAACATAACTTTTATTGTATTCTATATAAGCAGTACCATTCCCACCTTGAGAAACATATATTTTTCCTTGTGGAAATTCCACCTTTAAAACATCATTTGCCATTATCTAGCACCTATTTTTATATGATTCAATTCTAGTAAGTCATTATCTTTAAAATCAAATATATCTATCGAACTAACTTCATATACATAATCTTTGCCATATTTTTCTCTTAATTCAGTAAGTGGGGCTTTTATAATATCGTCTAAAACCTTTTTAGACACTATTATATCGCCTTTTTGACACTTCCAAGTATTATTATACCCTTTTGTATCAAATACTCTTATAAGGGCATTATCTGTAGTTTGTACGCCTGTCTTATTTCTATTTAGATAAGATGTATTCCTAACACTAGCAATTTTATTATATCTAACATATTGAGTACCGTCTTTATGATAAATTGTTATATCTTTTAATAAGTCTTTCATTATAGATACCTTATTAAACTTAAAGGAAGTTCTCCTAATATACTTTTTTTGTCTTTATTTATTTGAGTTTCGCTCTTTATATTAGAACCTTTGCTAATACTAACACCATCTATTGAAATACTATCAGCACCAAAACTATATTTGCCACTATTTCCACCACTATTATTAAGAAAATCACAAAGTTCACAAGCAACATATTTTAGTTGCCATTGTTCTCTTTCGGTTAATCTTTCAATGTTAGCCTCAGTTAAATCTTTATTTACATTTTTATCAATTTCTCGGCTTGCTTTTATTATTAAAGAATTAAAGAGGTCAATAGACAAACTGCCTTTATATTCATTTGTATAAAAATCATAATCGGCGTAATTTATCATATTAAACCTCTCCTTTTATTTTATTTTTCCTTAGCTTCAGTTTTCTTTGATTTTACTTCTTCAACTAATTCAAATTTGTCAGGATATCCAAGTAATTTTTCAATTCTTTCTTTATCCTTTATTTTAATTATTTTATTATTGCTTAAATCTTTTATAGGACTAATCTTAATTCCTCTTAGAACTCCTGCTTTGTTAGTGTTCTTTAATGCAACACCAGCAACAAGTTCTACTTCTCCATCTTTTACTGCTCCTGGTTTACTTAAATCAGGCATATATGAATTGATTACTTTTGAACCAGTTGGACTTACTCCGTGGAAACCATCTAATCCAATTGTTACTGCATAAATATCAGTTTTTCCTTCTGCAGATTGAGTTGCTGCAGTTTCA
>JALFMW010000263.1 GCA_022782605.1 Clostridium sp.
CTAAGCATCCTATTACTGAGTGTCCTAAGTGCCATAGTCATAACATTACTCAATATACAAGGGTTATAGGATATTTAAGACCTATTAAATCTTTTGGTAAGGATAGACAAATAGAAGCAAGTAAAAGAGTTTATAGTAAAAGTATTAAGTAATATGGAAGATTATGAGATAATTGGTTGGCCTGATATTCAAGCATATATGGATTTAGAAGGATTTGAGGAAAATAGTACTTTAATTACTCCTAATGACAGTATGGGAATAGGAAGTTCAACATATCTTGTTAATAGAAAATGGTATGATTCAGTATAGTCTATAATATGATTAAATATGTAGATACATTGATTAGTTTTGCTGAAGTTCCTGATGAAATTACTCTTGCTATAAGTATATCTAATTGTCCAGGAACATGTAAAGGATGTCATTCACCTTGGTTAAGAGAAGATATTGGAGAACCTTTAACTGTAATAGCTTTGTATGAACTTCTTGAAAAGAATAAAGGAGTTTCTTGCGTTTGTTTTATGGGAGGAGATAATGATACAGAGCATCTTAAGTTATTGTTTAAATGGGTTAAAGAGAATTATCCCAACATAAAAACAGCTTGGTATTCTGGTTTAGAGTATCTGAAAGATAAAACAATGACAAGATATTTGGATTATCTTAAGTTAGGGTCTTATAAAGAAGGATTTGGTCCACTTGATAATCCTAATACTAATCAAAGATTTTATCAAGTTATACATACTCCAACAGCTTCTTCATTATTAATTGATATTACATATAAGTTTTGGAAAAAAGATTCCTCAGAAAAATAATTGGGAGGAATAGTTATCCTAGATGTCATTTTACTAGAAAGAAACACAGATGGAAACCTAAAGTTCCTTATGTCTCTTTGCAAGCAGCTGAACTCTTTATAAAAGAGAGGAAGTTAGAGAATTATGAAGCTTACAGGTGTCCTATATGTGGTAAATGGCATATTGGATTTCATAAAGAAAAAGAGTAGAAACAAGCCCTCAGAAATGAGGGCTTTTATTATATAGAAAAATGCTTAAAATAAAGATAAAAACATTTAAAGACCAGATTCTTCCAGAGATTATCAATAAAGGAGATTGGATTGATTTAAGAGCAGCTGAAAGCTATGACTTAATACCTGGAGAATATAAGCTTCTTAAATTAGGAGTGGCAATGCAACTTCCTAAAGGATTTGAAGCTCACGTAGTTCCTAGAAGTTCAACATTTAAAAACTTTGGAATTATACTTACTAATTCTATTGGAATAATAGATTGGAAATATAATGGAGATTCTGATGAGTGGGGATATCCTGCTTATTGTATTTCTAAAAAGCATATTCAGAAGGGAGATAGGATTTGTCAGTTTAGAATTCAGTTATCTCAGAAAGCAACTTTCTGGCAGAAATTACATTGGCTTTTAAGTAGTAAAATAAAAATAGAACATGTAGAAAAATTGAATACCATAAACAGAGGTGGGGTTGGAAGTACAGGTAAAAATTAACCTGTATAGGTGTTAAAAATAAAAAGTAGAAAAATGGTATTATATTTAGGAATTTGTTTCACAGTAGTTACTGTATTGTATATTGTAGTAGAAGGAATTAGATTTAGAGTTAATAAAGAACTCACTACTATTAAATTCAATAAAATAATAGAGAAAGAAAATCTCCCTGTTATTACTTTAACTAATGGAGAAACTAGCTTTAACTTTTTAGTAGATTCAGGGAGTAACGCATCTCATTTTGATATTAATGCTATGCCTTTGCTCGAAGAATATTCTAAAACTAACATTACATCTGTGGGATTTGTAGGAGCACAATCCCACGATGAAAATACATATGAATGGATTAATATACCTGTTTATTCTAATAAACAAAGATATTCAGAAGATTTTTGTTTATTAGATTTGAAAATTCCTTTTAAAGCAATAAAGGAAGAATCAGGTATAGTTCTGCATGGTATATTAGGAGTGCCATTCCTTAAGAAATATAGATTTGCACTTGATTTTAAGGAATTAAAGATGTATATGAAATGATATACTTTGTTAGTGGACAGTCTAGATTATTTACAGATAGTTTTAAAATTATAAGTGTAGAGGAGTCCATAAAACTCCTCTCTAAATTATCTGTAGTAGGAGTTGATACTGAAACTGAAGGTTTTGACCCATATACTAAAAAGCTTCTTTCTCTTCAGTTAGGATGTAAAGATTTTCAAGTTGTAATAGATTGCACTACTATAGATGTTACCCTTTATAAAGAATTTCTTGAATCTGATAGATTATTTCTTTTTTGGAATGCTAAATTTGATTTAAAATTTCTTTACCATCAAAGAATAGTTCCAAAAAGAATTTGGGATGGATATCTTGCAGAGAAATTAATGTGGTTAGGTTATCCTCCAGGATATCACAGTATGAGTTTAAAATCTGCAGGAGAACTCTATTGTAATATAGAACTTGATAAATCTGTTAGAGGGCAAATTATCTATAAGGGTCTTACAGATGATGTAATTGTCTATGGAGCTACAGATGTAAAATATCTAGAAGATATCATGAATGCTCAAATAATAAAATTAAAAGAGCAGGATTTGTTAGATGCAGTAGAATATGAGAACAGATTTGTAAGAGTTCTTGCATATATAGAATATTGTGGAGTTAAGTTAGATGTAGAGAGATGGAAGGCTAAAATGGCTAAAGACCAAGCCTTGCTTAATGAAGCTCAAAGTAAACTAAATGATTGGGTTGTATCACATTATTCTGATGATAATAGATTTTGTAAAGTAGATTTACAAGGATATCTTTGGGGAGGGTATAATACTGAGCCTCAATGTTCTATCAACTGGAATAGTGCAAAACAAGTTATTCCTTTATTTGAAGAACTTGGATTTAACCTGGAAGTTAAAGACAAAGCTACTGGTCAAATGAAGAAATCAGTAGAAGCTAAAGTCTTGGAACCACAAAAAGAATTGTCTGATATAACTCCTCTATATCTTGATTTTAAAGCAGCTCAAAAAGTAGTATCTACTTATGGAGAAAACTTTCTCAATCAGATTAATCCAATAAGTGGTAGAATACATACTAATTTCAATCAATTGATGGATACTGGAAGATTATCTTGTGGAGGGAAAGATTCAGCTACTGGAGTGGAATATGTTAATTTGCAAAACTTACCTGCAGATAAAGAAACTAGAGCTTGTTTTATAGCTGAAAAAGGAAATCTTTGGATAAGTGCTGATTATCAAGGTCAAGAGAGTAGACTTATAGCATCAATAGCTAATGATTCAGCTATGATAGATTTGTTCAATAATGGTTGTGGAGATGTTCATAGTTTGACAGCAAAAATGGCTTATCCTGATATAATAGGAGATTGTCCAGTAGAAGAGATTAAATCTAAGTTCAAACATTGGAGACAAGAAGCTAAGGGAGTAGAGTTCGCAATTAATTATGGGGGTTCAGCTAATACTATAGCTTCAAACAAGGGAATACCTATACAAGAAGCTCAAAAGATATATGATGATTATATGAAAGGTTTTTCTGGTATTAAGAAATATCAAGACTTTTGTAGAAAAGATGTTATGGAGAAGGGATATATACTGCTTAATCCTTTAAGTAGACATAAATCATATATTTATGACTTTAGTGAATTACAAAAGACTAAAAAAAGATTCACTAAGGAGTTTTGGGAATATTATAGGGAGATGAAAATCTCTAATCCTTCTTGTGATACTGTACAACAAGTAAAAAGATTCTTTAAGAGAAAATCTGATGCTGAAAAACAAAGTATCAACTATAGAATACAAGGAACTGGTGCACTCTGTTTTAAGGTAGCCTCTATTTATTTATTTCAATATTTAGAAGAACATGATTTATTGTTTAAAGTAAAATATGTTATTCCAGTACATGATGAAATAAACTTGGAAGCACCTAAAGAAATAGCAGAAAATATAGCTAAGATTCTTGTAGAATGTATGGAGAAAGCTGGAGCTTTCTTCTGTAGAAAAGTAAAACTTGGAGCTGATGTAGAAATAGCTTCTCATTGGGTTCATTAATAATTAAAGCCTTACTTAAACTTCTAAGACTTAATAAGTTTGTGGAAGATGAGTAAGGCTTTTTTATATTAAATAAAAATGGATGATATTACACAGAATAATTATAGAAGAGCAGTAAATCGAATTATTCAACAATATACTGTTTCTCCTGAAGTATGTTTACATGGTTGGATTATTCTCATTGATAATAGAATTTGGATAAATACTATGGGTTGTTTTTTGTGGGATACTAGAAATAAAGCTGTTAAAGCATTTTATAATTGCATGAAATGGAGAGCCTCACGAACTATGAGAGTAGAAAATCATGAAGAATTTAATTGGTCTCTTTGTAATACACATTGGAAAATATTCAAAGAAATTTTAGGAGACAGATTACAAATAAAGCAAATTTAGTATGGAAACTCGGAAATATTTACAAGAACAGAAAGAGGTAAATAAAGATATGGTTAATCATCCTTCTCATTATAAAAATAATGGGATAGAATGTATTGATATAATGGAAACTTTATATGGACCAGAGTGGGTTTATCATTTTTGTGTTCTAAATGCTTTTAAATATCAGTTTAGATTTAAAAATAAAGGAAAAGCACAAGAAGATTTGAAGAAAGCAGCTTGGTATAATACAAAAGCAGCAGAACTACTTGATAAAATAAAGGAGGATAAATAATGGCAGAGTACCAGAAAATTCAAACTCTCTTTAAAAGAGATGAAAGAAATATTATTATTCCAGACCAGTTTACATATCCAGAATTTGAGGTTCTTAAAGACCTTAAATGGGAATGTACAGAGAAGATTGATGGTACTAATATCAGGATAGAACTAGCAAGTTCAGGAAATTCTGAAGATGGTATTATTATGTCTTTTAAAGGAAGGACAGATAAAGCTAATATTCCAGAACATCTTTTAACAAAGTTAAATTGGCTTTTTGATAGAGAGCATCTTATGGAAGCATTAAATATTACAGATGAAACACAGGACTGTAATATTACACTTTATGGAGAAGGCTATGGTGCTAAAATACAGAAAGGAGGAAATTATATATCAAATGATGTAAATTTCATTCTATTTGATGTAAAAGTTGGTAAATGGTGGCTGGATAGAGAAGCTATAAAAGATATAGCAAATAAACTAGGAATTAATGCAGTTCCTCTTATGGGATATATGACTATTCCAGAAGCTATTGAGTATGTTAAGAGAGGATTTAAATCCACTATTGCGGAAAACAAAGACTATGATGCAGAAGGTTTAGTATTGAAAGCTCCTTGTGGTCTTTTAAAAAGAGATGGAGAAAGGCTTATTACTAAAATAAAGACTGTAGATTTTAGAAAATATCAGTTGGCATATCCTAATAAACTATGAGGCAATGGACATCAAAAGAATTTATAAAAGTACTTAAAAAGAATGGATATGTTTATAGTAGACATAATGGCGACCACTATATTTATGTTAATGAAAGTGGAAGACATATATCCATACCCCAGAAACTTGAATGTGTTATAGCTAAAAGATTAATTAAGGAATATAATCTTGATATAAACTTAAAGAAAACAATTAATAAAAATGGCTAGAGTTTATGGAATAAGTAGTACAGGGGTTGAATATAACCCTAATGCTCCTTGTAATGAACCTTCAGATATAGAAGTAGAAGTAACAATAAGTGTAACTTATCATGCTTATAAAACAGTAAAGGTTCCTCCAAATTATACTGATTTGGATTTAAGAGAAGCAGTAAAAGAACAGATAGTACTTCCAGGAGATATGTGTGAAGATACTTGGAGTGAAGATGATATGGAGGTAATAGAGAATTAATTAATTTAATAAAGGTAAAATTATGTATACAGTTAAAGAATATCATTGTAGACCCACTTATAGAAAAGGGGATTTAGAGGCTGAAAATGTAGTAATTAATGTTACTACTTATAAAACAAGAACAGAAGCTAAGAACTATATTGAAAATAAGTTAAGAGGTAAGAAAGATTCTTGGAGAGATTACCATAAAGGTAATAAAACTAGTTGGTGTGGATATTATACTGGTAAGACTTGGGTTCATGAGAATACTGGAGATACTTACAATGAATCTTTCACTTTTGAATTATCAAAGAAATA
>JALFMW010000359.1 GCA_022782605.1 Clostridium sp.
GACACGTCTACAAGCGTGAACAGCTTCACGCTTGGCAGAACTGAGATGTGGCTAAGCTTCGATGAGCGTGCTCGTATCAGACAGAGCATCGATGCTTACCGCAATGAAGGAAGGACAGAGATGACCAAATGGTTCAACGGCAAGGCCTTCACGTTCACCCTTGACACGTGGCAGACAATGCTAGACAAGCTGAGCGTGTATGCAAGCGAAACGCTAAATGTCACCTAGCAGCACAAGGCTAAGGTAAAAGCGCTGACTAGCATCGAGGCCGTGGGGAGCTATGACTATAAGACTGGATACCCAGAGAAGCTCTTGTTTGCTGATACACCAGACGCTATAATAACAAAATAATTGTTATGTTGAAAGGTTTATTATGGCATGAAGGTAGTAATGGTTTAGGTGTTGGTCCTATATGGTTAAGAAAATTATTACCTTATAGGAAATTATTTGATAAAGCTGCTAGAATACATGATTAGTGCTATGATACTAAAGGAAATTCCCGTAAATTATATGATTTATTATTTTTATGTAATTGCTTAAATGTATGTACTAATTCTTTATAGAAACTGGTAGCATATATCTATTATATATTAGTAAGATTATTTGGATGGTTATTTTATAGATATTAGAAATAATAAAAAAGCCGCATACCAGTGATGAATTGGTATGCGGCTTATTTTATTTTAAATCGTCTCTAAGAACTTTAACTAGCTCTTTTAATGTAGCTAATTCCATACTAATTTTCTGTATTTGAGCATTAAAAGTATTTACTAATTGGTCTTTATTAGTCATCTATAGATAGTTTATTAAGTTTATCTTTCATATCTAAATATGTTTGAGTATTTTCCAAATGAGTTTTTTTCATCAGTGAGAACATATATGATAGTGATTCATAATGTTTATTAAAAATATCAAGTAATGATTTGGCTGCTCCTTCATTATACTCATTAATATCTATTTGAGAACATTTTGGTCTATATTTATTTACAATATTTATTGAATATTTTTCTATTAAATTCATTTAATCTATTTGTTTATATTTTTCTAATTTATATATTTTTCTATATAAATGTTTATCTTTATCACATCTATATACAGTCTTTCTAAAATTATCTTCTGTTGTATTAAAATATTTAGCACCTTCCTTAGCAGTTACTATTAATTCCTCAGAAGTATTTATATTAGTAATTTTAGCTTTAAATACTCTGGTTATATTATTACCTAAAGCTTTTTCGTAGTTATATATAGTTTTTATACATACACCCATAAAATCTGCTAATTCTACATAGGAATAATCTGGGTGATCTTTTTTAATTGTAGAATATTCTTCTTTAGTATATTTGTAAGTATATTTTCCATGATTATAATTAGGATTATTCTTTAAATGTTCTATCTTCTTTTTAAGAGTATCTTCATCTCTAGCTGATATATACTTTCTATGAGTTATTAAATATTTATCACATCCTTTAGCACTTCCAGGTTTCCACCCAAAATATTCATCTGCATAAGATGCAGCAATAAACATATGAGTTTCTTTAGTTTCTATATTATAGAAATATATTTTATTTACTAAAGATTCTTCTATATATTTTATTCTGTTTTCGGATTGTTTTTTAGATTGTTCTTCTGTAAATTTGTATCCTAAAATACCTCCATCACCACCTCTAGTTTGATTATACCCATTCTCATAAGAGTTATATTCTTTTATATATTTTACTTCTAATATATCAAGTTGTTTTCTAATTTCTCTATAATCAGTTCCTGGAATTTCTTCTAATATAGAATATTCAAATCCATCTAATCCATACTTATTAAATCCTCTATAAAGAGGATTGTCATATCTAGAGTTATTATAGTTACTAATATGTGATGTTAATCTTTTTCTTATTCTTATAGCTTGTCCTATGTAATATTTATTATTCTTTAAATTTTTAAATATATATATTCCAGCATTGTTAGTAACTTGCTTTTGTAACTCTTTACTATTAAATAAATCATTTACATTATACCATTTCATATCGTTGGAGCACTCGGACTCGAACCGAGAATTTCTGATTTAGAGTCAGACCCGTTGCCAATTACGACCATGCTCCAATAAAATGAGGTTTTAAATATATAAAAGGATAACCTCAAACCTTAACAATAGTAAATAAGTTCCATCACTTCTTATTTACTAAAGAATTAAATTCATTAGCTATTTCTTTAGTTGTCATATCAAATAACTAAAGAATTGTATCATATTGTTTATTAGTATAAAGTCTATTAATTTCTTGTAAAGATTTACCTGTAATTCTTTCAAAGTTATTGAGAATATATTCCCATTGAAATGCAGAACAATTATCAATAAATTCATCAAATTTCTTTTTATTAGGATTAACTTTACGAGTAATAGAAATTACTAAATGATTATTATCTATCCATTCTGTCTTTGCATCTAATTCATTAGTATGTTGCTATTCATCTAATAAATCTGAATCAAACTAATTTAAAACTTTATTTAAAAATTCCGTTGTCAAAAGCATAATTAATTATTTATTTTTCTGAATCTAATATAAGGAATTGATTTTATGATTAAACTAATTTAACTAAAATTTGTAATAAATAAATTATAAAAAATTTTTGTTTTGTAAAGAATAAAAAGATATATGTGCGCATTATAATATATAATGTATGATTTTAAATCGTATCATCTGTCGAATTAAAAATTCGAGAAATGATACAAAATTCGCCAGAGATGATATGATTAATTATCCTATTTTTATAACTCTTTTTTAAAGATATACATCATTTGGGTATTTCTATTTACATAAACATTTTTCTTTATGTGCTCAGGAAAGTATTTATTTATAGTTCTATTATTCCATTTAATTCCAAAATTTTTTAATAAATGTTCTTCATATTTACTTTTTAATTGTTGATATGTATAAATACCACATTTAATTTTAATATAATTATTAGATAAATAAGTATTTGATATATATACTTTGGCTATATCTGATTTATCTAAAAGTAATTTATAATATTTAACTATATACTTAGAAGCAACATTTAATATAGATTGTAAATTTTTATAATCTTTAGAATAAACTCTTTCTAAAAGAGTAAGTTCTTCTTTATGATTTGTTATAGGAACTTCTGAATAAAATAATTCATCTTCTTCTAAAGAATGTATTGGAGTTCTTTTATATGTTTCAGAAATTCCATAAAATATAGTTATTTTTCCTTCAGAATCTATTCTTTTAAATATATATCCCTCGTATTCTTTATTGTTTTCCATAATTAAAGTGTTATAATATTATAATTAGGATTCTTATCTTTAACTCTTTCATTTAAAAGTTTATCAATAAGTTTTTGTTGTTCTTGTAATTTCTTTTCCATCTCGTCCATTTTATTTTTAATATTAGAAATATCTTCTGTATTTTTATTAATTCTATCTTCGTGGTCTTTAAGTTTCCATACAATAGCTTGTCCCATCTTAGTAAGATAGAATAACTTAGTTCTTGTTTTTACTCCAGAACCATCTAATTCAATAGAATTATTAATAACTTCTGTTAAGAATCCTTTATTTTTTAAAGATTCATTACATTGTCTTATAGATGATTCTGGCATATTTATTAATTTAGATAAATGAGTTACTGGAAATGAAACCTTACCATAATTTTCTGTATCTTTATACATATATTGTTGAGAAGCTATTATGTATGATTTTTCTTTTACAGATAAATTTTCATTCTTTAAAAATTCTGGAGATATAGGTTCAAACTTTTTATATTTACTAAAAAAGTAATATTGTTGTCTACCTACTTTTTTAGTTGTTATATACCCAGTTTCTTCTAAAGAAGAAATAGATTTACGAACTGTATTAATACTACAGTTTGATTCAGTAGAAATAGTTTTTAAAGATGGAAAACATCCAGATTTTCCATCATGAGATTTAATTACTGAATAAATATATTGATCCCTTGGTGTTAAATTATGATCTGCCATTTTATTAGGTACTTGAACGTGTTGTTTATTTTCTGTATTTTCCATATATAAATTATTTTAATTATGAATTAAATATAATATCAAATTGAATCAAATACTTGTTAAAAAATCTTAATATTTTTAATATATCATATGTGGCGATTCGTTCGCCAGAAATGACAGACCATTCGCCAGAAATGACACGATTGTCGCCAGAGATGATAACTAACTATACTTAAACTATACTTGAATCGTATCTATACTTAAAGGCTTAACAGCCATTTTTCCAAGGACACCCTGACATTTAAATTTTTTACTTTACAATAAGAATTCTTTTTATATATTTATGTAAGTAATTCTTTATAATAGAGGTGGGTAATTTTATAATATCCCCCCCCCTATAGATAATTATTTTAAAATATGTAGAGAGTGATAGAATAGTTTATCTTTGATAAATAAATTTTATGTATATAATTCGAGGTACACATAATTTAAAGTTAATTTTTAGTTATATACTAATTAGCTTTTAATTAATGTGTATGTAATAGGTGGGAGAGTAGATAAATATAAAATTTAAGTGTGTTTAATGGTATACAAAATTAGAAAAATATGTATATAGTTCAGGGGAGAGTAGAACCATAGTCATCTGCCCTCCCTATGGTTCTTCATAAAATCAAAATTTCCGCTGCGCTCCAATTTTGGTTTTATGAAGAACCATAGGGAGTCTTATTATAGTTAATATAAGTTTATTAGCAGAAATGAAGTTCCTGACCTCCCTAACTGTGGAGGAGGGAACTTCATTAGCCTTTTTGTTACGACTCTAAAGTTTTCAGGCTATAAAAACTTTGAGTAATTGCCATATAGAAGAGTGAAGATGCTGAATAGTTCAGCACCAAGCTCTATCTTATCGCGAAAGGCATCGCAAAATATTATGAACGCATTTGAGAATCTCAACAGTTACGTTCAGAATTTTGATTCCAATAACTTCGGAGGAGGCGCCGAGGACCAAGTCTCATTTGGCCTTATGCCTGAGGTTGAGACCGTCCTTGTGGGACTCACGTCTCACATGGGACAGAAGTACGCTGATGACGGTAAAACGCTTGTCCCCAGCGGACGCTATCGGATTGCCTACCTGTTCTTGCAGAAACTGCAGGGACAGTGGTGCCCAATCATCGTTGATTACGCGGACTTATATGGTCGGCGTACTGTCACTGATGCCAATGGGGTTCTGAGTTCCTTTACTCCTTCGGACTTAGAGTCCAAAGACGGAATCAAAGACGATTTGTACGCAACCACACGGGCATGCCCAGGTCGCAGAGATTTAGCAGCCAAGGCATTTGCAGACCTATATCGAAAGGATGCAAAGGCCGTCGCAGGAGACATAAAGAAAGCCTGCGATGAACTGTTGAAGGCAAAAGCAGTCTTTGCTGTTGCAGGCGTCTATGTAAACGTCCTGTTACACAAGGACACTCTGCACTGCCTTTCTAAGAAAGGTAAGGCATTCGATTTTCAGCCTTACTTAGTGCATCGTGTTGCTAAGTAGAGCTAACTCTTTTAACGTGTAGTCTATCACTTCGTGTGGTAGGCTACACGTTTATTTTTTTTTTTAATTACATAACTAATACCCTCGATACCATTAATTACCATACTTATACCACTAAATACCAAACCACTATCCTTTAATTACCATACTAATACCCTTCAATACCACTACATACCATCAATACCACTACATACCATCAATACCACTCAATACCGGGGGAGGGAACCAAAGTCACTCCACATCAAGGCTGCGCGACGAGAAAACCAAAGTCAGATGTATAGGAAGTATAATTATCTTGAGGAACGAAGGTAGTATAGAATTTAACGTACTCATTTATATGTATTATCTTCACCTCAGTATAACTATAACTATAACTTTAAAAAATGAGTACAAAGTTAATAATTTACAATTATGTCAGCAAAAGAGTATGTAAAGTCATTCGAGAAAGTAGCAGGTATTAGTAATGAGGATTTCATGAACAATCTGCCAGACGGTGTAACCAAGGTCGATAAGTTCTCAGGCAGTAATGCCGAGATTCCAGACTCATGGGAGCCTGAGGATACCTTCATGATTCCTGAGGAGTACGATGTGATCCAGCAGATTATTGCTGGATCTACTCGTTCTTATGAGTATATTCGTGTTCCGGTTACTCATAAGGATGGTTCCGTAACTTATGGTCACATCGGCAAATCTACTTTCAACCGTCGTCTTATCGAGGTAGACGAGGATGGTAATCGTACTAACAAGCGTTATGCCACTGTTGGTAAACCTGTTACTGACTTCTGCGCTCATATGAGCGTAGATGATGCCTTTAAGGCATTGGCAGGTAAGGTGATTCGTATTAAGAGCATAACACCGGTTAGAACTCGTAGTTTCCGTTCAGATGTTAAGTATACTGATTCACGTGTACTTGAACTCGAGTATGTAGATTAGTCTTTTAGGGCACGTACAGTTTAACTGTGGGGATTTGATTCCAACGTGCCCACGCACACAGCCTCATTAGTCTAAAATGATGAGGTTCCACAAAGTGTTTATGCTCAAATAGTGGAATAAGAGCAAAATTATTTAATAACGTTGTGAGTAAAGTCCGGGAATTATAAAAAAACTTTCGTAATTTTATTTAACTTAAATGGTTGAAATCCCATTGCCACCTGTCTAATAGGTGGCATAAAATCTCTCTTAATTAGGATTACCTTGACGTGGTTAGAGAGCTTTAAACTGAATATCCTAACATAATTCACTTGTATAACAATTTAAATTATTAAAATTATGAAGACATTATCAAACAAAGCATTTAACAAGGTTATCAACATGATGGCTAACGCACCAATGACTGTAGAACGGCTGTCAACCATCCTCGATGCAGACAAGGATGAAAGTATTGACGCTTACTTCTTTGGGCGTCTTGCAGGGTTCGACATCAAAAACGAGGAAGCTCTTCAGGCATTAATCAAAAGAAGAGCTCAGAGATATATATTCAGTAAGGATGTACTCCAGAGTGTGGAGCTTAAAAACATAAAAATAGTTTCTGTCGGTAAGATAGAGATTTTCTACACGTATACGTACACTCACAAAGACGAAAACAGTAGTCCTATGCATAGTGATAATTCCTTCATACTCCTTGCAACAGACGACGAGATTGACGGCATCTTTGATTTCGTGTATAAAGACTAACATCACAAACGTTGTAGGTAAAGTTCGGATAAAACCTTCAATTTAACACTTAAACTAGAATACTATGGAATTTATCTTAATAAAAAAGGTTTTTGTCAGTGTTAGTATACCTGATGTTCATCCAGGTCTTATCTACAAAAAGGCTTTCACAAACGCTTCTCCTGATAACCTTAAGGTCGATGGAAAGCACGACGATGTGACAATCCTTCGGAAAGATTTCTACAACTTATCCTACAGTTATCGTCTCGATGAACATACATCTATTAATGTAGTTAAAGAACTCATTGAGATGAATAATCAATAAATGAAATTTTAGCCATTTTTTCAATTTTGATGTATAAGAGTACATTGAAACTGAGAAAATGGCTAGATTTTCACTGTAAAAATAGGGTATGGAAAGAATGAATTTCGGAGGATTATAGAGATGGATGAGGCACTTGGAGCCTCACAGCCCCAAAAATTCCACAAAATCCCACTTTTTAATTTTCCAAAATGTGGCAGTCAAAACTCCGTTTTCACCAAATTTTTGATTTTCTAAAAAATTATCATAAATATGGAAAATTCTTCATATCATCCTCCTATAATTACAGTACAAGGATGGTTTCTCTCACATAAAACATTTTTAACTACATTTTATAGAAAAATTGAAGTAGAAAATATATATCCAACAGGAACGTTATGTTATATGTCTTTTACTTCTACAATTCCTCACAAAGTAGTTAGTATATTATTCATTCATACAGATAATAAATAATAAGTCTTACATATATATGGAGTTAATATTCTTTTTATCAGCTTTTATTATAAGTTTCGTAGTGACAGCAGCTATGACTCAGAATTTCATAGATAGAAACTAATTATAACTAAAATTTTTGGTTTTACCAATATCTTATATAGTGAAGTACAGTAGC
>JALFMW010000361.1 GCA_022782605.1 Clostridium sp.
CTGAAGAAGGTGTATGTAAAATAATAAAATAGCTAGAAATTAAAAGGCATGCTAAGGATAACTATGATAATTATTTTAAACAAAATAGAAGACCTATAATTGATCTATTACAGGTCTCTCTATGCTCTTAAAATTTAAATGTCAAGAAAAGGTTGTGCTATCAATTTCCTACGAAAATGATTTTAGCCGAAGGCTATTTTTAACAACACTAAACTAAGCCTACTATAAATAGGCTAAATTTAGTGTTGTTTTTACTTTTTATATTGTCTCTAAACTACATTTTTGTACAATATAGCCTCTAGATTTTAATTCTTTAATGATTTTATTTTCTCTTATTTTATCTTTATCTACGTAATATTGTATTTCTAATTCTTCATATGTATTTTTATTTTTTAATAGATGATATATCAATCGTAGTAGTAAATTAGCTATCGCTATTAAAGCCTTTTTTTTACCCATTCTTGGAACCATACTCCAGTATTTACTCTTAAATCTACTATCTTTCTTTTTTATTGAAGCCCATGCACATTCACATAATATAGATCTTAACCACGGATTTCCTGATTTAATACTACTTCTTTTTTTTTACCTGCACTTTCATTATTTTTAGGACATAAACCAGCCCATGAACTCAAATGCTTTTCCGTTGGAAATACAGACATATCACTTCCTATTTCAGCTATAATACATGCTGCAGATGTAATATTTATTCCAGGTATAGTATTTAAAATATCAATACTTTCAGATTCCTTTTGTAAAAGTACGTCAATTTCTTTTTCTATTTCTTCTATTTGCTTTTCTAAAAATAAAATATTATTATTGTGAATTGTAAGCAAGATTATATGTTGTCCTCTAATTTTTCCATTAAGTGCTTCGTACATTTCATTAGGTGTTGCTTTTAATCTAGATTTTCCTCTACCTTCATACAAAGACTCTACAAAATTCATAGTAATACATCTGCTACTAATTAATTCATTTATTATTACTTTTCCGGTTTCTCCAAACACATCTGAAAGTACACTTGATACTTTTACATTTGCGTCCTGTAAAACCTTGTGAATCCTATTTTTATGTCTTGTAATTTCAGATAATAATTCTTTTCTTAATCTTGTTAAGTCTCTTAAATCTCTTATTACTTCTGGTGGAACAAAGCTTTTTTCTATCAAACCACATCTCAATAAACTTGCTATCCATTCAGAATCTTTTACATCTGTTTTTCTTCCAGGTACATTTTTTATTTTCTTTGCATTAGCTATTATTAATTCAAAAGCTCCGCTTTCTAGAATATTCCAAACTGGTTTCCAATAAACACCTGTACTCTCCATAGCTACATGAGTACATCTATTTATATTTAGATAATCCAATAGTTGCAATAATCCTTTAGTTGTTGTAGAAAATGTCTTAATTTCTTTGTTAGGTTTTTTATCTAAATCGCCATATAAAATGCATGCAACGACTGTATCTAAATGAACATCTAAACCTGCGCATCGTTCTACTATTGCTTCCATAACTACCTCCATAAAAAATATAAGCGAATTTATAGTAACTGTCATAAAAAAATTCCTACTCGTGCTCTTGACACAATATCTTGTACTTATCAGTTACTACTCCTAATTTCCTTGAAAGAATTAAATTACTATTTTATAATCAAGGTTTTAATTCGCTATATATTAATTATTGGCGAAGCCATCACAAAGCAATCATTTTCATTATAGCTTGTGAAGTAAATCTTAATGTTTTTTCCTTGTAATTAAAAAAGTAGGAGCATAGCTCCTACCCTTCTGCTTCGCAATATATTAAAATTATGTATAATTTATAATTACGACTATCTTTTTGCTATCTTACATAAAAAATCACTTAAAATAACAAATAACTTTGTACCCTAAAAATAGAATAAAAAACCATAATATAGTATTTAATATTTGAAAAAATAACTCCAATGAAATAGTAATCATTCCCCTCTTACCCCTTTCCTTATTATGATATTAACATTATCTTAATTATATCAAAATTATTACTATTTAAAATAAGATTTAAATTTTAAAACTATTCTTTTTATTTTACATTGTATAACAATTGTTCACATTATTCTATTATAGCACTAACTTAATTTACACATTTTATTTAAAGTGTTTTTGTCACTTTTTACTTTTCTAAATACATTGGCATCACTTTAATTCAAAAGTTTTCCACAGGTTTTAGAGCATTGATAGCACAACCTTTTCTTGACATTTAAATTTTAAGAGCATAGAGAGACCTGTAATAGATCAATTATAGGTCTTCTATTTTGTTTAAAATAATTATCATAGTTATCCTTAGCATGCCTTTTAATTTCTAGCAATTTTA
>JALFMW010000384.1 GCA_022782605.1 Clostridium sp.
AGACTGGGAATGTCATTGTGGAAAATACAGAAGAGTTAGATATAAAGGTGTTATATGTGACAGATGTGGTGTTGAAGTCACTAAGTCAAAAGTAAGAAGATCTAGAATGGGACATATAGAGCTTGCAGCTCCTATGTCTCATATCTGGTACTTCAAAGGAATACCAAGTAGAATGGGTCTTTTACTTGATATGTCACCTAGATCACTAGAAAAAATATTATATTTTGCTTCTTATGTAGTAATTAATCCGGGCGAAACAGGATTAAATGAAAAAGAATTAATAAATGAAGACAAATTCAGAGCTGTTTACAGAGAACATGGAAACACTTTTGAAGTTGGAATGGGTGCAGAAGCTGTTAAAAAACTTTTACAAAACATAGATCTTGAAAAAGAATCTAAAATGTTAAGAGAAGATTTAAAAGACAGTACTGGACAAAAAAGAGTTAGAACAATAAGAAGATTGGAAGTTGTTGAAGCGTTCAGAAAATCTGGAAATAAACCAGAGTGGATGATATTAGATGCAATTCCAGTAATACCACCAGATTTAAGACCAATGGTTCAATTAGATGGAGGCAGATTTGCAACTTCTGACTTAAATGATTTATATAGAAGAGTTATAAACAGAAATAACAGACTTAAAAGATTATTAGAACTTGGAGCTCCTGATATCATCGTTAGAAATGAAAAGAGAATGCTTCAAGAAGCAGTAGATGCTCTAATAGATAACGGTAGAAGAGGTAGACCAGTTACTGGACCAGGTAACAGACCACTTAAGTCTTTATCAGACATGTTAAAAGGTAAGCAAGGACGTTTCCGTCAAAACTTACTTGGTAAACGTGTTGACTACTCAGGACGTTCTGTTATCGTTGTTGGACCAGAACTTAAATTCTATCAATGTGGTCTTCCAAGAAAAATGGCTCTTGAATTATTCAAACCATTCGTAATGGATAGATTAGTTAAAGAAGGTTATGCACACAATATTAAGAGTGCTAAATCTATAGTAGAGAAAGTAAAACCAGAAGTTTGGGATGTACTTGAAGATGTAATCAAGAGTCACCCAGTTTTACTAAACCGTGCACCGACTCTACACAGACTAGGGATACAAGCATTTGAACCAATCTTAGTTGAAGGAAAAGCTATAAGGCTACATCCACTTGTATGTACAGCATACAATGCCGACTTCGATGGTGACCAAATGGCCGTTCACGTTCCTTTATCTGTTGAAGCACAAGCAGAAGCAAGATTCTTAATGCTTTCTGTAAATAATATACTTGCACCTAAAGATGGTTCTCCAATAACTACTCCATCTCAAGATATGGTTCTAGGAAGTTACTACTTAACTATAGAATCTCAAGGAGGAGAAAAGGGAACAGGAAGTATATACAAAGACTACAATGAACTATTAATGGCTTATCAAACTAAAGCTGTTGAATTACACGCTACTGTTAAGATGAGAAAAGTACTTCCAGATGGAAGAAAAGGATTAATAGAAAGTACTGTAGGTAGATTTATCTTCAATGAAAATATGCCTCAAGACTTAGGATTTGTAGATAGAAATGAAGATCCATTTGGATTAGAAATAGATTTCTTAGTTGATAAAAAAGCATTAGGAAAAATAATTGACAAATGCTTTAGAAGACATGGTAATACAAAAACTGCAGAAGTTCTAGACCACATAAAAGCTTTAGGATTCAAATATTCTACAGTTGGTGGTATAACAGTTGCTGTTGCAGATATGAAAATACCAAAAGAAAAAGCTGAGTATATAGCTCAAGCTGAAAAACAAGTTGATAAGTTTGAAAAAGCTTACGGAAGAGGACTTATATCTGATGAAGAAAGATATGAAAAAGTTATAGAAACTTGGACAGAAACTACTAATAAAGTAACTGACGCACTTATGGATGGTCTTGAAAGAATGAACAACATTTATATAATGGCCCATTCAGGAGCGAGGGGTTCTAAGAACCAGATAAGACAGTTAGCTGGTATGCGTGGTCTGATGGCCAATGCATCTGGTAAAACAGTAGAAATCCCAGTTAAATCTAACTTCCGTGAAGGGTTATCAGTTATGGAATACTTTATATCATCACACGGTGCTAGAAAAGGTCTTTCAGATACAGCTCTTCGTACAGCCGATTCAGGATACTTAACAAGAAGACTTGTTGACGTATCTCAAGACGTTATAGTTAGAGATTACGACTGTGGAACTACTGAAACTTCAACAATCGTTGCAATAAAAGAAGGTAACGAAGTTATAGAAGAAATCTATGACAGAATAGTAGGTAGATATACTATAGATCCAATAGTAAATCCAATTACTGGTGAAGTTATAGTTGAAGCAGACTCTATGATATTAGAAGAACAAGCTGAAAAAATAGTTGCTGCAGGAATAGAAGAAGTTGAAATAAGAACTGTTCTTAACTGTAAAACTAGACATGGTGTTTGTTCAAAATGTTATGGTAGAAACTTAGCTACTGGAAAAGAAGTTAATATAGGTGAAGCTATAGGTATAATAGCTGCTCAATCAATCGGTGAACCAGGTACACAGCTTACAATGCGTACATTCCATACAGGTGGGGTTGCCGGAGGAGATATAACTCAAGGTCTTCCAAGGGTTGAAGAGTTATTCGAAGCAAGAAAACCTAAAGGTTTAGCTGTAATAGCTGAAATAGATGGTAGAGTTGAAATAGATGAAACAGGTAAGAGAAAAGAAATAATAGTTGTACCTAATGAAGGTGAAAAACAAGTTTACTCAATAGCGTATAACTCTAGATTAAGAGTTAAAGAAGGTCAAATGGTTAAAGCTGGGGATCCTTTAACACAAGGTTCTATAAATCCACATGATATCGTAAGAGTTAAAGGTATCGATGGAGTTCAAGAATACATTGTTAAAGAGGTTCAAAGAGTGTATAGACTTCAAGGGGTTGACGTTAACGATAAGCATATAGAAGTTATAGTAAGACAAATGCTATCTAAAGTTAAAGTTGAAGACCCAGGAGATACAGATTTATTACCAGGTGGTTATGAAGATGTATTAACATTTGAAAAATGTAACGAAGAAGCTATAGCTAATGGTTTAAGACCAGCAACTGCTAAGAGAGTATTACTTGGAATAACTAAAGCATCTCTTGCTACAGATTCATTCCTATCTGCTGCTTCATTCCAAGAAACTACTAGAGTTTTAACTGAAGCTGCTATAAAAGGAAAAGAAGATCACTTAATAGGACTTAAAGAAAATGTTATATTAGGTAAGTTAATTCCAGCAGGAACAGGAATGAAAAAATATAGAAATATAGCCGTTGAAAAGATAGAAGAATAATACAGAATTGCAAGTTAAACAGTTCTTGACATCAATAGACGGTGATGTTAAAATGTAAAAGTGTGAAATTTAAAGGTTTACTTTAAACTACTGGTTTTTAGTAAACTTTTAAATAAGCATTTATATATAAATAAAGAACTATAAGTACCAAGCTATTAAATGTTGCCCCTATGAATATAGCGGCTTTTTATGACATTTTATAGTGCAAACTATTACAAAGTCAGTATGAAATCATATTGATTTAGTTGGCGATCATTTAAGATCGAAAATATTGAAAAGGAGGTGCAGATGATGCCAACAATTAACCAATTAGTTCGTAAAAGTAGAAAAGATATAGAAAAAAAATCTACTGCTCCAGCATTACAAAAAGGGTTCAACTCTTTACACAAAAAAGCTACTAATGCTAGTGCTCCACAAAAAAGAGGAGTTTGTACTTCAGTAAAAACAGTTACTCCTAAAAAACCTAACTCAGCTTTAAGAAAAGTTGCCAGAGTTAGATTAACAAACGGAATAGAAGTTTCTGCTTATATACCAGGAGAAGGACACAACTTACAAGAACATAGTGTTGTTCTTATAAGAGGAGGAAGAGTAAAAGACCTTCCAGGGGTTAGATACCATATATTAAGAGGTACATTAGATACTGCAGGTGTTGATAAAAGAATGCAAGCAAGATCTAAATATGGTGCTAAAAAACCTAAAGCTGCAAAAAAATAGATTTATAAATTAGACGATAAAAAGAAAAAAACAATATTATAGTGCGGTGCTTTAAATATATATACGTATTTATGGCATCACGGCATTTTACTATGTCGAGTACCTATGATTTAAGATTAAATAATTAAGGAGGGAAGCAAAATGCCAAGAAAAGGTAATGTTCCAAAAAGAGACGTTTTACCAGATCCAATGTATGGAAGTAAAGTGGTAAGTAAATTAATAAATAACTTAATGATAGACGGAAAAAAAGGGAAAGCTCAAACAATAGTTTATGATGCTTTCGCTATGGTAGCTGAAAAAACTGGAGAAGATGCTTTAGAAGTATTCAACAAAGCTATGGATAACATAATGCCAGTTTTAGAAGTTAAAGCTAGAAGAGTTGGTGGAGCTAACTACCAAGTTCCAGTTGAAGTTAGACCAGAAAGAAGACAAACTTTAGGTTTAAGATGGTTAGTAAACTACACTAGAGCTCGTGGTGAAAAAGGTATGGTTGAAAAACTTGCTAAAGAAATAATGGATGCTGCTAACAACACTGGTGCATCAGTTAAGAAAAAAGAAGATACTCATAAAATGGCAGAAGCTAATAAAGCATTTGCTCACTACAGATTCTAATTTTATACAAATAAAGAATAGAATTTGTTGTATATGAAATAATAAAGGATATCTTAAGGAGGATAACCATGACTAGAAAGTTTCCTTTACAGAAAACTAGAAATATAGGAATAATGGCGCATATAGATGCAGGGAAAACTACTACTACTGAAAGAATCCTGTTCTATACTGGGCAAACTCATAAAATAGGAGAAACTCATGAAGGGGCTTCTCAAATGGACTGGATGGAGCAAGAGAAAGAAAGAGGTATAACAATAACTTCTGCTGCTACTACTGCTCAATGGAACGGTCATAGAATAAACATAATAGATACTCCAGGTCACGTTGACTTCACAGTTGAAGTTGAAAGATCTCTAAGAGTTCTTGACGGATCTGTTGCTGTATTCTGTGCTAAAGGTGGGGTTGAACCTCAATCTGAAAACGTATGGAGACAAGCAGATAACTACGGAGTACCTAGAATAGCATTCGTAAATAAAATGGACATCATGGGTGCAGACTTCTACAATGTTGTACAAATGATGAAAGACAGATTAAATGCAAATGCTGTACCAGTTCAATTACCAATAGGTAAAGAAGATTGGTTACAAGGTGAAGTTGACTTAGTAGAAATGTGTGCTCACATATACAAAGACGACTTAGGAAAAGTTATAGAAAAAACTGAAATACCAGAAGATATGAAAGAATTAGCTGCTGAGTGGAGAGAAAAATTAGTTGAAGCTGTAGCTGAAACAGACGAAGAGTTAATGATGAAATATCTTGAAGGTGAAGAGTTCACTGTAGAAGAAATAAAAGCTGCTATAAGAAAAGCTACTATAGCATGTGAAATGAACCCAGTATTCTGTGGTTCTGCATACAGAAACAAAGGTGTTCAGTTATTATTAGATGGTGTTGTTGACTACTTACCAGCTCCAACTGATATACCAGCTATAAAAGGTGTATTAGCTAACGGAGAAGAGTCTGAAAGACATTCATCTGATGAAGAACCATTCTCAGCTTTAGCATTCAAAATAATGACTGACCCATTCGTTGGTAAGTTAGCATTCTTCAGAGTTTACTCTGGTGTAATGCAAGGTGGATCTTATGTTCTAAACTCTACTAAAGGTAAGAGAGAAAGAATAGGTCGTATCCTTCAAATGCATGCTAATACAAGAGAAGAAATAACAGAAGTATACGCTGGAGACATAGCTGCAGCAGTAGGTCTTAAAGATACTACTACTGGAGATACTTTATGTGATCCAAATCATCCAATAATACTTGAATCTATGGAATTCCCTGAGCCAGTTATATCTGTTGCTATAGAGCCAAAATCTAAAGCTGCTCAAGAAAAAATGGGTATAGCTCTTCAAAAATTAGCTGAGGAAGATCCAACTTTCGTAGTTAAAACTGATGAAGAAACAGGACAAACTATAATATCAGGTATGGGTGAGTTACACTTAGAAATAATCGTAGATAGATTATTAAGAGAGTTCAAAGTTGAAGCTAACGTTGGTGCTCCACAAGTTGCTTACAGAGAAACTATAACTCAACCAGTTGATGTAGAGTACAAATACTCTAAACAATCAGGTGGTAGAGGACAATACGGACACGTTAAGTTAAGAGTTACTCCTCAAGAGCCAGGAGCAGGATACAAATTCGAAAACAAAACTGTTGGTGGATCTGTACCTAAAGAATACGTTGGACCAACTGATGCTGGTATCCAAGGTGCTATGCAATCAGGTTTAGTAGCTGGTTACCCAGTTGTTGACGTTGCTGTTGAATTATACGATGGTTCTTACCATGAAGTCGATTCATCAGAAATGGCATTCAAAATGGCTGGTTCAATGGCTATGAAAGAAGCTATGAAGAAAGGTAACTCAGTATTACTTGAGCCATTCTTCAAAGTTGAAGTTGTTACTCCAGAAGAGTACATGGGAGACGTTATGGGTGGACTAAACTCTAAGAGAGGTCTAATCCAAGGTATGGAAGCTAGAAATGGTGCACAAGTTATAAATGCATTCGTTCCACTTTCTGAAATGTTCGGATACTCTACTGAGTTAAGATCTACTACTCAAGGTAGAGCAACTTACACAATGATCTTCGATCACTACGAGCAAGTTCCAGCATCTGTTGCTAAGAAAGTTGCTGAAGGTAGATAATAATTATTTACTTTTTAAATAAATAAATTAATAAGACGGGGGTTTCCCCTGTCTTATATAAAATAAATTAAAATAAAAATATATTAGGAGGTATTTCACAATGGCTAAGGCTAAATTTGAAAGAAATAAACCACACGTTAATATAGGTACTATAGGTCACGTTGACCACGGTAAAACTACATTAACAGCTGCAATAACAAAAACTTTACATGAAAGATATCAATTAGGAGAAGCTGTAGATTTCGCTAACATAGATAAAGCTCCAGAAGAAAGAGAAAGAGGAATCACAATA
>JALFMW010000385.1 GCA_022782605.1 Clostridium sp.
TATACAAGAGTTTCAACTTCTAATCAAAAAGATGATTTAAAAAATCAAGTAGAATTTCTTAGACAATACGCTAATGCAAAAGGAATTATAGTTGATACTGTTATAGAAGATTACGGAAGTGGTCTAAACTATAATAGAAAACAATGGAATAAACTTATAGATGAATGTATGACTAATGAAATAGGTACAATAATTATTACACATAAAGATAGATTTATTCGATTTGGATTTGACTGGTTTGAAAAATTTCTTAATAAATTTGGAGTTAAATTTATTATTGTTAACAATGAGAGTTTATCTCCACAAGAAGAACTGGTTCAAGATATAATTTCAATATTACATGTATTTTCATGTAGAATATATGGTTTAAGAAAATATAAAAAGAAAATCAAGGAGGATATAGAAGTTGAAAAGAGCATACAAAACAGAGATAAAGCCAACACAAAAGCAGATAGAAAAAATTAATCAGTCTATTGGAATTTGCAGATGGCTTTATAATTCGTACCTTGCTAAAAACAAAGAATTATACGAACAGTACAAACAAGGATTGATAACAAAAGAAAAAGCTTTTATGTCTGCTAATGACTTTGATAAATATACTAATAATGAAGTTAAAGTGTTGGATGATTTTAAATGGATAAATAACTGTGGTTCTAAAGCTAGAAAGAAATCTATGTGTAATGCTGAAACTGCATACAAAAGATTTTTTAAAGGACAATCTAAATTTCCTAAGTTTAAAAAGAAAAGTAAATCTGATGTTAAATTATACTTTCCTAAGAACAATAAAGGTGATTGGAAAGTGGAACGTCATAGAATAATGATACCAACATTAAAAAATGTTAGATTAAAAGAATATGGTTATATTCCTGTTGGAGCTAAAGTTATTAGTGGGACAGTATCTAAAAAAGCAGATAGATATTATGTATCAGTTATTGTTGATATAGACGCTCCTATTATAAAAAATACAAATAAAGGTATAGGAATAGATTTAGGATTAAAAGATTTTGCAATATGTTCTGATGGTAATATTTATAAAAATATAAATAAAACACAAAGAATAAGAAAATTAGAGAAGAAATTAAAAAGAGAGCAGAAAAGACTTTCAAGAAAATATGAATTTTTAAAAAAGAGAGGAGGGACTGCTACTAAATCTAATATAAATAAGAAAATTGTTAAGGTACAAAAACTTCATCATAGATTAGATAATATAAGAACTGATTACATTAATAAAACAATCTCAAGAATAGTAAACCAAAAGCCAAAGTTTATTACTATTGAAGATTTAAATGTGAAAGGTATGATGAAGAATAAGCATTTATCTAAAGCAGTTGCAGAGCAGAAATTTTATGAATTTAGAAACAAATTAACAACTAAATGTAATGCTTTAGGTATTGAATTAAGAATTGTAGATAGGTTTTATCCATCAAGTAAGTTATGTCACTGTTGTGGTTCTATAAAGAAAGATTTAAAACTTAAAGATAGGATTTATAAATGTGAATGTGGTTATATTGAGGACAGAGATTATAATGCAAGTCTTAATTTAAGAGATTGCTTAACTTACAAAATAGCACAGTAAAAGTTATTGTAAGTATGTACCGATGGCTAGTCGGGAATTTACGACTGTGGAGTATCATATCAAATGCAAGTAGTTTTTATAACAAAAGCAGATACATTGAAACAGTAAAATTCTTGAAATGTTTATATTTGATTACATTTTAAGTAGCAGATGAGTTTATGGAAACAAACAAGATAAAATTATCATTAAAAGGTCTTGATTGCCCTAATTGTGCAGCAAAGATAGAAAGAAAAGTTAATGATTTAGAAGAAGTAAAAGAAGCATCATTAAATTTTGCAGTTCAATATATAGCAATAGATATAAAAGACGGCTTTGATTCAGAAAATGTAAAAACAAAGGTAAAAGAAATTGTAAATTCATTAGAACCAGATGTAGTTGTATCAGAATATAAAAATACAAAAATTAAGCATGCTAATCTTAAAGAAGGTCATGCTAAAATTAACAATTTAAAAGAAATAGAACCAAGAAAAATAGAAACTCCAAAAGAGGAAAAAAAGGAAAATATATTTAAAGAAAATATTCCTTTATTTGTAGGTATCGCAATTTACTTATTGGCTGTTATATTTTTTCAAGATAAATCTTATGGAGTAGTATTATTTTTAGTAAGTTATGCTTTAGTTGGATTTGAAGTAATATTAGCTGCATTAAAAAATATATTTAGAGGTGAAATTTTTGATGAAAACTTTCTTATGGCAGTAGC
>JALFMW010000131.1 GCA_022782605.1 Clostridium sp.
CCATACATATCCATCACTGTCTTGAATTATAGCTTCTGCCGTTGCTTGTGATAAACCATTATCTATAGTCAAATTCTCAAAATTCATATTTTTATCTGCATATATGCTATTTGGCAATATACATAATAAAAATATAAAAAAGAACTTAGCAATTTTGACTAAGTTCTCTATTTTCATATTATTAAATTAATAAATCAAATCTTTTTCAATTTTTTCTTTACTGTATTTATAATTAAATTTACTTCGTCTATCTTAAAAATAATTATACATATACTATAAACTAAAGCTCCTGATAATATGGATAAAACTAAAGTAATTATTTCCTTAATAGTTCCCATTCCAAATATATTTGATAAATTTCTATATACAAAAGATGTTACTAAAGCCATAAGTAACGCTGATATAATAGCTTTTATAAATACTGACAATACATGTCTGCCTCCAAAAGGTCCTATTTTCCTTCTTAAATTTATAAATAATAATGCCACAGTTACTAAAGCTGATGTACTTGTGGCAAGAGCAAGTCCTGCCAGTTGCATATTTGTAAATTTAACAAAAGAAATATTTAAGATAATATTTAATCCCATAGCTATGGCACCATTTATCATTGGTGTTTTTGTATCTTGAAGTGAGTAAAATACCTTTCCCAAAATATCTCTAAGTCCAAAACCAATCATTCCTATAGAGTAAAATATTAACGCTATTGATGTCATATATGTTGCTCTCTCATCAAATGCACCTCTTTGAAAAAGTATTTTTACTATAGGTGTTGAAAGTATAATTGCTCCTACTGAAATAGGTATTACTAATAGTATTACTGTACTAAAGGCTGTAACAATTGATTTATTAAACTCTACTTTATTATTTTCAGTAGATAACTTTGATAACATAGGATAAACAACAGATGATATAGATACTATAAACATTCCCATTACAAATTGATTTAGCTTATTTGCATAGCTTAATGCTGATATACTGCCTTCAACTAAAGTAGAGGCTATTGTCCTATCAACTATAGTATTTATTTGAGTTACTGCCACACCAATAAGAACTGGTCCTACTAAATAAAGCATTTTTTTAAGATACTCGTCTTTAAAATTTATATAAGGTATATATTTATAACCTTTTTTTATAGCAAAAGGTAATTGAAATATAAATTGACCTAAAAGTCCAATTATTGCTCCATAAGGTAAAATATAAGGCGTAGTTTTTACACTTAAAAGTATTGATATTATAATTAACGCATTATATGGTACAGACATAAGACCTGGTATTATAAAATTATCTCTCACTTGTAAAAATGCCATCATTATATAACTTATTCCCAAAAAAGGAATTCCAAGAATCATTATTCTTGTAAAATATACTGCCTTTTCCATAGTTTCGCCTTTGAAACCTAATGCAAATAATTTAACAACTTCTGGTGCAAATATAGCTCCGATTATGGCAATTATTACACATATAATTACAACTGCATTGAAAATATTATTAGTATATTTTACTGCTGCATCATCTCCATCTTTGGATCTTACTTCACAAAAAAGTGGTATAAAAGCTGTTCCTAGAGATGTTCCAATAGCTGTAAAAATAACAGCAGGTATATTCATTGCTACTAAAAATGCATCACTTATTGATGATGCCCCATAAGCTGATGCAAGAGTTATCTCCCTACCAAAACCTAGAATTTTTGCTACTAATGTTGCTGCCATAAGTCCTATAGCAGCTTTTGCAACTTTTGACATTTCTTCACTCCTAAATTTAAATTTATTTCTTGCCTTTATTTTTTATCTCTTTATGAATTTTATCCCTTTCCATAGAAATTATAAGGTTTTGTGAAGAATTATCTAAATCACCAATCATATTAAATGATGATCCTATAAATGCATCTCCCATGAGACTATACTCTAATACATTTTTATCAATTTTATTTTTTCTAGCTTTCTTATCTGTCATTGATAAATCTCCTTTTAGATAATTTTTTAATTCTACATATCTTATTTTTATTATTTTTCAATACATACCAAAGTTATACATACATTTAAGTTTAAAGTAGAATATAAAAATGGACAGTAGCTAATTGACTACTGTCCATACTATTCTTGCTATTTAATTTTCTCAACTATATTGCCTAATATCTCATTAAGTTCATTACTTATATTTTTTACTCCATTATGTGTAATTTCTACAATTTCTCTAGTCATTGGTATCTCTCCTAGAAGATTTAAATTCATTTCACTTAAGAATTTTTCTGTATCATCACCATCAAATAACTTTATCTTCTTATTACAATCTGGACATTCAATATAACTCATATTTTCAACTACACCAAATATATTTACATTTAGTTTTCTAGCCATATTTACACCTTTAGCAACTATCATTGATATCATATCTTGTGGTACAGATACCATAATCATTCCAGTTATAGGTAGTGACTGCATTACAGTAAGAGCTACATCTCCTGTACCTGGTGGCATATCAATTAATAAATAATCTAATTCTTCCCACATTACATCCTTGTAAAATTGTTTGATTGTATTACTTATTAATGGCCCTTTAAATACTACTGGTTGACTTTCATCACCTACCATATAATTTATAGACATAGTTTTTATACCGTCTTTGCTTATTACAGGATAAATATTCACTCCATCACTTGATAAAGCTCTTTCATTTTGTAATCCCATAAGTCTTGGAATACTTGGTCCTGTTATGTCAGCATCTAGTATACCAACTTTATAACCTTCTTTATTTAATTTCTTAGCAATTAATGATGTTACAGTAGATTTTCCTACTCCACCTTTTCCACTCATAATTCCTATGATATTTTTTATTTTATTATTTGGATTATTTTCTATTGTACAAGTGGCTTGTTTTCCACAATTATTTTTTGATGGACATGAGTTGCAATTTCCCATTTCAATTTCCTCCATTGATTTATTTCTTAGTCTATTTTAAATTTCATTATTATTAATTTATTTTATATTTACTTTATACCCATAATTTTTATTTTTAATGTATTATTTTATACATATTGGAATACATCTTCATTATCTATGGGTATATTATTAATATCATAAAATTTAAGGAGAATAACCATGAAAATCTATACTAAAACAGGTGACAAGGGGCAAACCTCTCTTTACGATGGAACTAGAGTTGATAAGGATAATATAAGAGTAGAATCCTATGGAACTTTAGATGAATTAAATTCATATATTGGTCTTTGTACAAACTATGCTAATGATGAAGATAAGAAAATATTAAGAGATATTCAAATAAAATTATTTTCAATTTCTGCAGAGTTGGCAACTAAAGAAGAAGGAAAATATAAAAATAAAGTAAGCGAAGATGATATTAAAAATTTAGAAGAAATTATTGATTCTTACATAAAAAAGATAGATAAAATGGATGCATTTATAGTTCCAGGTACCAGCTTAATATCTGCAAATCTTCATATTGCTAGAACTATTTGCAGAAAATCAGAAAGAAGAATTTGTACATTAAGCAAGGTTGAAAATGTAAATCCTTTATTATTAAAATATATCAATAGATTATCTGATGTTCTTTATGCTATAGCTAGATTCAACGAAAGTGAATTAATATATATTAAATATTAATGAAAAATTAAATTAAACTTATATTATAATAGTAGTTGCTTCTATTTATACAGGTAACTACTTTTATTTTTTCAGTGATTTATTGAAGTAGTTTACGGGTATTATATAAGTCTATATTACAAAAACAAAGGAGATTTATTATGTGTGATTTTATCTCTAAAAATAAAGAACTATTTAATCAATTAGATTTATTTATAAATTCAACAAAAGATGAAGAAGACGCCTTAATGAATACTTTACTTCATGCTCAAAGTATCTTTGGCTATTTACCTAAAGATGTGCAAGTTTATATTGGTGATAAATTAAGTGTTTCTCATGACAAAATTAACTACTTAGTAAACTTTTATCACTACTTTACTCCTGAGCTAAAAGGCAAGTATAAAATAAATGTTTGTTTGGGCCGTGCTTGTTCACAAAATGGTAGTAACAAAATATTAGCTGAGTTTGAAAATTTAATTGGCATAAAATGTGGTGAAACTACACCTGATATGAAATATAGTTTAGAATCTTCAAGATGTGTAGGCGCTTGTCGTAAACCACCTATCATAACTATAAACGGAAAAGTTTATGATAATATTTCAATTGAAGATATTCCTTCAATATTAGAAAATTGTAAATAAAAGACTGCTATCTGGCAGTCTTTTATTTACAATCATATCACTAATTTTTATTATTTATTAAATTTCATTATTATTTTATTATTATCAAAAAATATTATGATTTAGTAATTTCTACTGCTCTTTCATTTAGCCAAGCAAGAGTATCATTCATGACTTCTTCTTTGTTTATCTCATTTAACATTTCATGTCTTCCACCTTCATATAATTTACATGAAAGATTTTTCACACCTAATTTTTTATATCTATTTTTAAGATTTAATACACCTTTTCCATTCTTGCCAATAGGGTCTTTATCTCCTGACATTATATAGATAGGTAAATCTAAAGGTACTTTCTTTAAGTTCTCTGAATTCTCTATTTCTTGAAGACCTTTTATAAAATCATAGAAAAATCCACAAGTAAATAATACTCCACAAAAAGGATCTTCTATATATTTTTGAACTTCTTTATCATCTCTACTTAACCAATCAAAATCAGTTTTAGGGTTTTTAAATTTTTTGTTATTACCACCAAATATTATACGATCTAATATCTTACTTCTATGTTTTCTTCCATATTTTTTACATAATATATTTGACAAAAATTCTCCGGCTTTTAATACTGATCCATGTTTTCCATTTGAGCCAGATAATATTAATCCTTCTAAATTATTACCATATTCCATTATATATCTTTGACTTGCAAAAGAACCCATACTATGACCAAATAAGTATACTGGTAAGTGAGGATTTTCTTCCTTTATTATTTGAGTTAAAGTATTCATATCTTCTACTAAATATGTAAATCCATCTTTGTCTGCTAAGTATCCCACATTATCTAATGTTTTTGCAGTTAACCCATGACCTCTATGGTCATTTATATAAACTACATATCCATTTTTAGTTAATTTTTCTGCAAATTCCTTGTATCTAATTGCTGTTTCAGACATTCCATGAGCTATTTGAACTACTGCCTTTGGCTCTATATTTTTATCTGTCCATTTATAAACATGTATGTCCAAATCTTCCTTACCTTTAAAATAAAATTCTTTACATTCCATTATCTTTTCCTCATAAGTATATTTTTGTTATAATATGCTAATTATACTACTTTAAATTTGTATGTAAAGTAATATAAAAAAGCTGATTATTATGTTGTATAAAATCAGCTTT
>JALFMW010000023.1 GCA_022782605.1 Clostridium sp.
CTGTATTTGCAGGTTTAGATTTAATGTTAGGATTAGAGTCTCATTTAGGAGGATTTGTAAAACAAATAATTCAAACGGGACCACAAGCTATTTTTAACACATTTGGTAGAAAGATATCAATGAATCTAAAGCTTGCTAAATCATCTGTATGGGTTAATATATTATTGGTAGGAATAGCAGTAATAGGTATATTTATATTTAGACCATCTAGACATATGAAAAATATATCTAATAAATATCCAATGATATTTAAAGGATTTATTGCGTCTATGGTGGGATGTTTAATAACTCTACTTGTAAATGATTCAGGTATAGTTGCTGCTGCTACAGCATCAATTTATATTCTGATTCCAATACTTATTATTAGTATAAATATGATAATATTTAAAAATGAAAGAGAATAATTTATAAATTAGCCAAAATTTTATTTTGGCTAATTTTTTTGTTATGTTATAATATAAAATAATGTATGATAAAATAAAAAAAAGATAAAATAATAAAGTCTTATTTTATTTTTGCTATTAAATTTAATGCAAAATTTATTTTATTAAAGTAAGTACATAAAGGAGATAAACATGCTTGATGGAAGAATAATGGGCCTTGATATAGGAGATAAAACTATAGGAGTTGCAGTAAGTGACTTAATGGGATTAACTGCTCAAGGTGTAACAACTATAAAAAGAGTTGGAAAGAAAAAAGATATAGAAGCAATAAAACAAATAATAGCTGAAAAACAAGTAAATAAAATAGTTTCGGGGCTTCCTAAAAATATGAATGGAACTGTTGGACCACAAGGAGAAAAAGTTCAAAAATTCTGTGAGTTACTAAAGGAAGAAACTAATCTACCAATAGAATTTTGGGATGAGAGGTTATCTACAGTTGCAGCTGAAAGATCTCTTATAGAGGGAAATGTAAGAAGAGAAAATAGAAAAAAAGTAATAGATATGCTGGCAGCAGTAATAATATTACAAGGTTATTTAGATTTAAAAAGAAATTTTTAATAATATATTTGAAAAAGCTTAAGTATAATATATAATATAAAAAGAAGAAAGAATTTGAGGTGATTTAAATGCAAGATAATATAATAAGCTTACTAGACGAAAATGGAGTAGAAAGTCAATTCGAAGTAATATTAACATTAGAAGCAGAAAATAAGGAATATGCTATATTAATGCCTGTTGATGACGAAGAAGCAGAAGAAGCATTAGTATTTAGAATAGACCAAGATGAAGAAGGAGAAATGTTAGTTCCTTTAGAAGATGATAAAGAATACGAAATAGTTGTTGATGTTTATAATACATTAATGGACGAAGAAGGTCTTAATGACGACGAGTGCTAATAAAGAAAACTACCTTTTATAGGTAGTTTTTTTGTGTAAAGAATAAAAAGTATTTTAAAATATCTATTTGAATTATCAATAAAATTATATATTTAGTGTAATTTTAAAACCACTGGGGAAAATATTGAAAAATGACAAAGGGGATGACTAAATGAAAAATAAGATTTTAATAATCTTAATACTAGCAATAATTTTTCCCGTAATATTAAATAAAAGTATAGAAGCTAAAGATATAGGCTCTTATACTGAGAAAGAAATATATAATATATTATTAATAGGTAAAGATGGAATATCGCAAAAAAACTCTCGTGCAGATACTATGATTATTTTAACAATAGATAATAAAAATAAAGCTATAAAGTTTACTTCTCTAGCCAGAGATACACTAGTTTATATACCTCAAAAAGGCTATGATAAACTTAATCATTCATTTTCCTATGGAGGCTGTGATTTATTGCTTAAAACAATCAACGATAATTTTAAGTTGAACATTTCAGACTATGCAATTGTGGACTTTAAAACTTTTGTTGATGTTATAAATGTTTTAGGTGGTGTAGAAGTTGATATTGAAGATAGAGAAATTGATGGATTAAATAAGGTAATAGATGCTTGTTATGGATTAGAAATAGAAAATAAGGGTAATAATATAAAATATATAACTAGTAGTGGAAATCATTTATTAAATGGATATCAAGCACTTGCTTATTGTAGACTTAGAAAAATAGATAACTGTTTTTATAGAGATGCAAGACAAAGAAAAATATTGGAGAGTTTAGCTTATAAACTATCAAGAGTATCAGTATTTAAATATCCTCAATTAATTAATATTTTATTAAAATATGTAAAAGTAAATGTATCTTATGACAAAATTTTAAATCTAGCTATAATATCTAGAAATTTGACTAGTTATAAAATAAAGCAATTTGAATTTCCTGTAGAAAAATTTAGAGAAGATGGAACATTAGAAAAAACTTCCCAATATATTATAAAGTGGAATGAAAAAGAAAATATAAAATTATTGCATGAATTTATATACAACTAAGTATACTAAATATAGTTATAAAAAAATAAAAATAATAATAATTCTCTAAACATTGACATTAAGGAAATTATCAATTACAATAGTTACAAAAGATTATCAATTGAAAACGGGTGGTATTATGTGTAATACAATGGAAAATTTAAAAAATAAATTAAAAGAATCAGGACTTAAAATTACTCCTCAAAGAAGAGCGATAATAAACATACTACTAGATAATGAAAATAGGCATTTAAGTAGTGAAGAAATATACGATTTAGTAAGGGAAAATTGTCCGGAAATAGGTCTTGCAACAGTTTACAGAACTATGCAATTATTAGATGAAATTGGAGTAATATCAAAATTAAATTTGGATGATGGATGCATTAGATATGAAATAAATTTAAATAAATCAGAATGTCATAATCATCATCACTTAATTTGTAAAAAGTGTGGTAAAATAATAGAAGTAGAAGATGACTTAATGGATAATGTTGAAGATAAGATACAAAGTGCTTATAAGTTTAAAATATTAGACCATGATGTCAAATTTTATGGATTATGTGAAGAATGTAATAAAGATATAAGTTCTAAGTAGAACTTATATCTTTTTATTTATTAAATTATATATATATTAATTTTTTTTAATTATATTATGGATAAAAGTATTTCAAATATACTTAAAATATAAGATGATTTGTGATACAATAAAACTAGTTGGTAAAAAGTGCGTGATTTAATATTATTTTTTATATGCAATAGTAAATTAAAAATTGAATAGACAGAGGAGAGGATACAATTGTTTAAGAAAAACACCAATAAGGTTAAAGTAATGGCGTTGGGGGGACTTAACGAGATAGGCAAAAACATGACCGTAATAGAGTATAAGGATGAGATCGTTGTAATAGATGCGGGACTAAGCTTTCCAGAAGATGAGATGTTAGGTGTTGATATAGTTATACCTGATATAACTTACTTACTAAAAAATAAAGATAAAGTAAGAGGTATATTTATAACACATGGACACGAAGATCATATAGGAGCTCTTCCATATATACTTAAAAAAATCGATGTACCTGTGTACGGAACTAGATTTAGTATAGGACTTATAGAGGCTAAATTAAAGGAACACAAACTTAATAATGTAAAATTAAATGTTGTTACTCCTAAACAAATAATTAAGCTTAAAAATATTAGTGTAGAATTTATAAAGAATAACCATAGTATACCAGGTTCATGTTCGCTGGCTGTTCATACTGAGCAAGGGGTTATATTCCATACAGGTGATTTTAAAATAGATCTTACACCAATAGATGGAGATGTTATGGATATTCACAGAGTATGTGAGCTTGGAAGTTCGGGAGTTCTTTTAATGTTAGCAGATAGTACAAACGTGGAAAAACCAGGATTTACTATGTCTGAAAAAACAGTAGGAGCAGGACTTGATGATTTATTTAGAAAGGCTAATGGTAGCAGAATAATAGTAGCTACTTTTGCGTCTAACGTTCATAGATTACAACAAATTATCAATATGGCGGTTAAATTTAATAGAAAAGTTGCTGTATCAGGAAGATCAATGGTTAATGTTATAGGTGTTGCCAAAGATCTTGGATATTTAGATATGGAAGATGATTTATTAGTTGATTTAAATGATATATCTAAGTACGATGACAGTGAATTAGTAATTATAACAACGGGTACACAAGGTGAACCAATGTCAGCTCTTGCAAGAATGTCTTGTAGTGAGCATAAAAAAGTAGAAATTAAACCAGGAGATTTAGTAATAATTTCAGCTCATCCAATACCAGGAAATGAAAAATTAATCTCAAAAGTAATAAATCTTTTATTTGAAAGAGGAGCAAGAGTTGTTTACAATGACATAGCTGATATACACGTATCAGGGCATGCTGCTCAAGAAGATTTAAAACTTATAAATAGAATGGTAAAACCAAAATTCTTCATGCCAGTTCATGGTGAGTATAGAATGTTAAAACGTCATGCTGAATTAGCTAATGAGCTTGGCATGCCAGAACAAAATGTATTTGTAATGCAAACTGGTCAAGTACTAGAACTAGATAGAAATTCTGCTAGAGTTACTACTACAGTACCAACAGGAAATGTTCTTGTAGATGGACTTGGAGTAGGAGATGTAGGAAATATAGTACTTAGAGATAGAAAACACTTATCAGAAGATGGTCTTATGATAGTTGTAGTTACTATTTCTAAAGAAGATGGTAAAGTACTTGCAGGTCCAGATATTATATCTAGAGGATTTGTTTATGTTAGAGAATCAGAAGATTTAATGGATGGAGCTAAAAATGTAATTAAAGATGTTCTAAATGAATGTGAAGAAAAGAATATAAAAGAATGGGCATATTTAAAAAATAATATTAAAGAAAACTTAAAAGAATATTTATATACAAAAACAAAGAGAAATCCAATGATATTACCAATAATCATGGAAGTATAATTTGAAATACCTCAGTATTTGAAGGAAAAATACTGAGGTATTTTTTTGTAAACATAAACAAAAGGCGTTAAAATTTGCATATATACTTATAAAGCTATAAATATAGGAGGAAATTATGAGTGTTTATGATACAGCCACTAAATTGGCAAGCGAAATTAGAAACAGCAAAGAGTATAATGATTTTGTTACTAATATGAAAAATATAAAAAGGGATAAGGATAATGAGTATTTACTAAGTGAATATAAAAAACTACAGTACAATCTTCAATATGCAACTATGAATAATAAAAAAATAGATAAAAAAGCATTAAAAAAGATGGAAAGTATACAGAATAAAATTAGGGATAATGAAAAAATATATAATTATTTACTATCAGAAGAAAAATTTAATTTAATGATGGACAACATAAATAAAATAATAGCTCAAACAGTAAAGGAAGACTATAAATAGAAAAGAGGAATTAATATGAAAATACTAGTGATGAAAGTTGATTTAAGAGCAGCCTATGTACACTCATTAAAAGAAAAAAGAATGATTGTTAAGAGTATAATAGGTAAACTACAAAACAAATTTAATGTTAGTATAAGAGAAGTAGAAAATCAGGATTTACATCAAAGAATAAGTATAGGAATTGTTAAACTTGAATTAAATAGCAAGGATAGTGACCAATCTAAGGACAAAATTTTAAATTTTATCGAAGAAAATTGTGAAGCTGAAATAATAGATATTGAAAGTGAAATTATTAATTATTGAGAATTATAACATGTAAAAGATACTAATTATAAATTAGAAGTATTGGTAAAAAATAATATAAGAGAAATAATATGAAGAGTTAATAAAATTAAATACTAATAAGAGGTGACAATATGAAAAAGTTTATTAGCTTTCTACTTGCATTGTTCATTGCAATAACTCAAGTAAGTATTATATTTGCTGATACTGAAGAAGCAAAACTGGATATAGTATCTAAATCAGCTGTATTAATGGATGCATCCACAGGTAAGATTTTATATGAAAAAAATTCTCATGAAAAATTACCTCCTGCAAGTGTTACAAAAGTTATGACCATGCTTTTAATATGTGAAGCACTAGAAAGTGGTAAAATTAAAGAGGATGATGATGTACAAATTAGTGAAACAGCAGCTAGCATGGGAGGAAGTCAAATTTTCCTAGAATCAGGTGAAATTCAAAAGGTTGATACATTATTAAAATCAATAGCTGTTGCTTCTGCAAATGATGCATGTGTAGCTATGGCAGAATATGTGGGTGGTAGTGTTGAAGAATTTGTAGTGCTTATGAATAAAAGAGCTAAAGAACTAGGTATGAATGACACTAATTTTGTAAATACCAATGGACTTCCTGTTGATAATCACTACACCTCAGCTTATGATATAGCTTTGATGTCTAAAGAATTACTTAGACATAAAAAAATATCTAAATATTTAACTACATGGATGGATGAAGTGGTGGTTGGAAAAAAACAAGCTAAGATAGGTATATCAAATACAAATAAATTAGTAAAACATTATACAGGAGCAACAGGAGTAAAAACAGGATTTACTCAACAAGCAAAATATTGTCTTTCAGCATCAGCTCTTAGAAATAATACACATTTAATAGCTGTTACACTATGTGCAGAAACATCACCAATAAGATTTAAAGATGCAACAAGCTTATTAAATTATGGATTTGCTAATTATGAAACTGTAAAAATATGTGGAGCTAATGAGAAAATAGCTACAGTGAAATTTGAAAAAGGTGAAAAAGAAAATGTAGATTTAGTAGCTAAAGATGATTTATGTGTATTAATTAAAAAAGGTGGAAATAAAGATTTTAAAAAGAAAGTTACAATTAAACAAGATTTAAAACTGCCTATAGAAAAAAATACAGAACTTGGTGTGGTAAAAGTTTATAGAGGAAAAGAACTTGTAGGAGAAACTAAAATAATTAATACAGAAGATATAAATAAAGCATCTTATTTACAAATGTTAAAGAGAGTTGTGGAAAATATTTTATAAATAAAATAATAAAAGCTATGATATGCATTTTTATACGTATCATAGCTTTTGTGTTTGATTAATATATAAATATTTTGATTATAATTTTATAAATGTTATAATAATAGTATTACAAAAAAAATAGGAGAGATATATATGTTTAATTTAAGCAATTTATTAGCATCATTGGTTGGTATAGCTATAGCTATATCTATTCATGAGTTTGGTCATGCATATTCTGCACATTTGCTAGGTGATGATACGGCTAAATATAATGGCAGAATGACTTTAAACCCAGCTAAGCATATAGACCCTATAGGATTATTAACTTTAATATTTTTCCATATAGGATGGGCAAAACCGGTGCCAGTTAACCCAAATAATTTTAAAAATTATAAACTTGGGAATTTAATAGTTTCTCTATCAGGAGTAATAGGAAATTTAATTGGAGCAATAATATGTGCTACAATAGCAAAATATGCAAATATGTATGCTATAAAATTAATTTTTAATCAAGCCATGTGGTTAAATATTTATTTTGGTGCATTTAATCTTTTACCTATACCACCTCTTGATGGTTGGGGAGTAGTATCATCACTACTACCATATAAATTTAATGATTTTATTTATAAATATGAAAATATGGGCTATATAGTATTATTACTTGCAATATTTACAGATGCGTATTTAATAATAACTAGACCGATAACTATGTTATTTTATATAATAGTAAGTCCGTTTATGTAAGAGGTAATTTAATGAAGTATAATATACATTTAAATGTTTATGATGGACCATTGGATTTACTTTGTGATTTAATATCAAAGCAAAAAATAGATATTAAGGATATATCAATATTGGAAATTACAAGTCAATATTTAGCATATATTGATATGTTAAATGAAATGGATTTGGAAGTTGCCAGTGAATTTATAATTATGGCATCAAAACTTGTTGAGATTAAATCTAAATATCTATTATATAAACAACATCATGAAGAACACGAAGAGGATCCAAGGTTAGAATTAGTAGAACAATTAGAAGAATATAAGAAATTTAAAGAAGCATCTTTAAGTTTAAAAGAAAATGTTCACTATACTTGTGATACTTTCTTTAGAGCAAAAGAAGAAGTAATAGTGGACAACAAAATTGATTTGGATGAAATATCCATAGATGCAATCAGAAAAATTCTTCCTTTAATATTAAAAACAAAAGTTATTGAAGGATTTGATAAGACTGAAGAACTTGATATGATTGTCAAAAAGAGAGTAGTATCTTCAGAAGAAAAAATGCAAGATTTAAGAGAATTAATGGAAAAAGAAGAAAAAGTAAGTTTTGTAGAATTGGTTGGACCTTATGACAAGGATGAAACCATAGCTACTTTTTTAGCAATTCTTGAATTAATAAAGGAAAAGTTAATAGTTGTAATACAAAATGAATTTTTTGACGATATTCTTATAGTGAAGCGTGGAGTAGAAAATGGATAGAAAAGAAATAAAACATATAATAGAATCTATAATGTTTGCTTATGGAGATCCAATAAGTATAAAAGAACTTAACACTGTAATTAACGAGGAACTTTCTCCTAAAGAAATAGAGTTTATGTTAAATTCTTTAATGGATGAGTATAGAGAAAATAATAGAGGAATACAAATAATCAAATTAGAAAATAAATATCAAATGTGTACAAATAAATCTTATGCAGATTATATAAAAAAAGTACTAGAACCTAAGAAAAGAAAATCTTTAAGTCAAGCAACATTAGAAACGTTGACGATTATCGCCTATAAACAACCTATTACTAAAGTTGAAATAGAAAGTATTAGAGGCGTAAAATGTGATAAAGTTTTACAAACTCTTTTAGAACATGAATTAATAAAAGAAGCAGGTAGACTTAATAAAATAGGAAAACCGATCATTTATAAGACTACGGGAGAATTTTTAAAATTACTACAAATAGAAAGTCTAAAAGACTTGCCACCGATAGATAGTTTTGAAAGTGAAGAAGAAATTTAATACAATATGTTAATTAAAAACCAAATAAAAATTATTATCTGATGTAAAATATGATAATATTTCAGTAAGATAATAATTAAATAAGGGGGATAACATATGAAGAGTAAATTAGCAATGGCCATATATATATTATTTGCTATAGCGAGTTTTCTGTTTGGAGTTAAAATGTTTCAAATAGGAGATAACCTAAGGGGAATATTATTTATGGTTGCAGTTGCATGTTGGGGTATGTGCATTTATAACAATAGCACAATGAATAGAAGAGAAAAACAAAGGGTTGCACCTGTAACACAAAGTAAAAAAAATAATAAGAAGAAATCAAAATCTAAATCTAGATAAATCAAATCATAGGCCAAGGCCTATGATTTTTTTCCTCTAGGGCCTATCTTGTATATATCCATAAGTTTTGTAAACAATATAGAATATGAGATATTTTAATTTGAAATATATAAGTTTATTCATATTTATCATATTAATTCTATTATCGATACTTTATTCTCATTTTTTATTTGAAATAAAATTTAAGAATAAGAAAATTGTTATAAGATTAAAAATTAAATTATTATTTAAATTAATAAGAATTAATATACAACTATATCCTCCAAAGAAGAAAAGAGATAAGAAAAAATCAAGTTTGAAAGATTTAAAACTTTTAGAGGATGAATTAAATAATATTATTAATATAATAAGAAAAATAAAACCAGTAGAGATATATTCTAATATATATATTAGTAATACAAATCCATACATAATAATATATGCGAATGCATTAATTAATGCCATATATGGAAATATAATAAATATATTTAATTGTGAAAAAATATATTTAAATATAACTCCTAAATTTGTGGAAAATAATATTGAAGGAAGTGTAAAGATACATATTAAATTTAGAGTGATTTCCTTTTTTAAAGGGATACCTATTTTTATAAGAGTACTGAGATTAAAATTAAAATCTAAGGAAGGTGACATAAGTGACAGCTACTAATTCTATACAAAGTATAATGGAAACAACTTTAGAAACTATTAAAAATTCAATAGATTCAAATACTATAGTAGGAAATCCTATAAAAGCAGAGTCATCTGTAATAGTACCTATATCAAAGGTGACTGTAGGATTTGGTATTGGTGGAGGGGAATATAATAAAAGATTAAAACATGATGTTGATCGTGATACTAATTTTGCAGGCGGAAGTGGAGGAGCGATAACAATATCACCTGTGGCATTTGTTGTTGTTGAAAAAGGAGAAACACGTTTAATTTCATTAGAAGATAATGTGAATCTAGTTGATAATATATTAACAGTAACACCAAGAATAATAGATAAAATACAAAAAATATTAAAACATGATAACCATAATAATAATGATGATGAAATTAAATTTCAAGAAGATTTAGATTATGTGAAAATAAATAAAAAAGAATAAACTTTTAAAGATAAGTTCTTTTAGTTTTTATTAAAAGACTTATCTATTTTTTATAAATAAATGTAATTTTTAAAAAAATAAGGTAATTTTATAGACTTTTTTGGAAATAATATATTTTAAGAATAGGTGGTATAAAAACAGGAAGGTGTTTTCTATGAACATACTTGAAGCTGCATCGATTATAAAAGACTCGGCTGAAAAAATAGCTCAAGAAAAGGGAATAAGTGAAGAAGAAGCATATTATGAAGCTGTTTTAATATATAAGGATGTGTATGAAAAGAATAAAGAACAAAAATAAGGTAAGATGAAAATTCTTACCTTGTTTTTGTTATAATATGGCCTCGAAAAGTACTTTGCCTATGGAATCATTTATTACTAAAGAGGCTTTTTTATCATAACCTGTTGTACTCTTATTAATAAGTACGACACTATCACCATTAAAGTAATCTATAAATCCAGCAGCAGGATAGACAACCAGAGAAGTACCTCCGATAATTAATAAATCTGCATTACTAAGAGCATTAACTGTTTTATTTACAACGGCATTATCAAGTGCTTCTTCATATAAAACAACGTCAGGTTTGACAATGCTTCCACATGCATCACAATGAGGAACTATTCCTCCTAAATCTAGCATACCTTTTAAATCAAAAAATTTACCACATTTAGTGCAATAATTTCTATGTACAGATCCATGAAGCTCTAAAACATTTTTACTACCAGCCTTTTGGTGAAGACCATCAATATTTTGAGTAATTATAGCATCTAATTTACCTATCTTCTCCAAATGAGCTAAAGCTATATGAGCATTATTTGGTTTAGCATATTCATAGATTAATTTATCTTTATAAAATTTAAAAAATTCTTCAGGATATCGCATAAAGAATGTATGAGATACTAATTGTTCAGGAGTAAAATTTCTATTTAATTTTTCGTTAAATAGACCAGAGGCACTTCTAAAATCTGGTATATCAGATTCTGTTGATACACCTGCCCCACCAAAAAATACAATATTATTATGACTATCTATAAGTTCTTTTAATCTTTTAATATTATCATTCATATATAGATACCTCCTAAAATAATATTTATAATACTATAATACCAAATATTCACAAAAATAAGTATAAGTATGCAAAAAAATGTGATTATTTTAATGGTTTGACTAAAATAATGAATAAAATAAAGTATAAAGATTCAAATTTGAGTTATTTCAAATTAAAAGTCTTCCATAAAAATATAATATTTATCGAGGAAGACTTTTATTAATAAATTAGGTGAAATATCTTTTATATCTAAAAAATACATCTAGATTATTTTCTTTTACAATAGTTTTTAAATCTCCATAGTTATATGTGGCAAGGGCGTACTCTCTAATTTTATTAAAAATAAATTTTTCTTTTTCACTTTTAAAATCTATAATGTTTTTGGCAATTTCCCAAGCTGTAGATTCTCTTTCAACTAAATTCTTTTTAAATATAACTACACTATCTTCTAATTCTTTTGGAAGGGTATTTTTGTTATAATCATCTTTTGAAATATCGATATTATAATCAATCATTTTTTGGATAATATCTGTGAGAATTTTTGAGTTTTCAAATTTATTGTTTGAGATACTGTCATCTAATATATGACCAATTTCATGGGAAATAACGCACTTAGCTATAATTTTTAAATTTTCTTGTGAAATACTAATATTATAGTAATCAAAGGTATTTACATAGAAATAAAAGTTATAACAAAAAGATAAAAATCCTATTTTTGATATTAATAGAACTTTTAGTTTTGGCAGTGCACAGATGGGCATATCTTTTCTGTGAGAATAGTAAAGATGCACTTTCTTATCTATTTTTGAATTAAATTCTTTTATAAAGTTTTTAAATAACTTTTTTTCTCCGAGATTATTATAATACTTGGATATATAGTTAATATCAAAGATATTATCACACGCCATATTTAACACCGCCTTAGTTTGATTTGTAGTCATACTATATAATATTAAATAGAAAGTATTTTGAAGCTAATCCAAGAAAATAAATTTTTATTTGTAAGAGTTATAAATAAAAATTTATTTTTAGATATGATATAATAATTTATCTAGGAAAGGAAGTGATAATCTCATGGATAATGTAAAAGACTATTTGGAGAAGTTAGAAATAAAAAATATAAGACTGGAAAAACAACTAAAGGAAGTTCAAGTTTCCAAAGTAATATATTTTAAAGAGGATAGAGTTATTTATATGTATCTTATATCGAAAGAAATTATATCTCATGAGATACTTGATTTACTAAGAGAAGAATTACTGTGTAAATTGAAATACTTTAAAAATATTAGAATAAAAATAAAATTTACTGGATTTGGTAGAAAATCTGAAAAAGATATAATTAAAGCTTATTGGCACAATATTATATATATACTAAAAAATATATGTCCAGCCATTGAAGGATGGAAGAAGCAAATTGAGTATATGTGCCTAGATAATATGTTAAAAATAAAAATTCCTAAGGATATTTTTTATGAAAAATTAAAAAAGAATAATATAGAAGAAGTCATAAGAAATATATTATTGGAAGAATTAGGAATAGATTATGAAGTTAAAGTTGAAAAAGCTATTGGTGAAAAAATAGATAAAAAGAAATTAATAGAGAAAACAGATAAAGAAATAGAAGATTTAATTAAAGAATTGGATTTTGATGTGAAAGAAGAACATGATGAAGAAGAAGGTTATGTTATCAAGGATGAATATGATGAACATATGATTTATGGAGAAGATGTGAATAGTTTAGTTCATCCAATAAAAGATTTAAATCAAAACTCCAAAACAGTTGCTATTGTAGGAGAAATATTCCATATAGAAAATAAAGAATTAAGAAATGGTAAGATATTATCTATTATGTCAATTACAGATAATACAAGTTCAATAAATTGTAAGCTGTTTTTAAATGACTTAAATAAAGATAAAATACTTAATGCTGTAAAAGAAGGATCTTACGTTAAAATTAAAGGTGACGTACTCTTTGATACTTATCAAAGAGAATTAACAATGACTATTAGTGGTATAAGAGCAGAAGTTAAACCTCAAAGAGAAGATACATGCAAAAAAGGAAAAAGAGTTGAATTGCATGCCCATACACAAATGTCTTCTATGGATGCTTTATGTTCTACAAAAAAATTAGTAAAGCAAGCTGCTGCTTGGGGACATAAGGCAATAGCTATTACAGACCATGGAGTGGTACAAGCATTCCCAGAAGCTATGGATGCAGGTAAATCAAATAATATAAAAATACTTTATGGAGTAGAAGGATATTTAGTAGAAGATAATGCGCCAGTTATAAAAAATGCCAATGATGAAAGTCTATCTCAGACATTTGTTGTATTTGACTTGGAAACTACAGGGTTTTCAAATAAAAATGATAAAATAACTGAAATTGGTGCAGTAAAAATTGAGAACTTTAAAGTTGTGGATAGATTTAGTCAGTTAATTAATCCTCAAAAGGATATATCCTATAAAGTTCAGGAGCTTACGGGAATTACTAATGATTTAATAAAAGATAAACCAACTATAGAAGAAGTACTGCCTAAATTTATTGAATTTATTGGTGATAGTGTAATGGTTGCTCATAATGCAGATTTTGATATGGGATTTATGCAACAAAAATGTAGAGAGCAAAATATTGAATTTAAAAATACTTCAGTTGATACATTAACACTTGCAAGAACTTTGCTTCCTCATATGAAGAGATTTAGATTAAATCTTATAGCAAAGGAACTTGGAGTTCCCCTACTTAATCACCATAGAGCAGTAGATGATGCTGAAGCAACAGCTCATATATTTATTAAGTTCTTGGAAATGATACAAAAAAGAGGTGGAGAGAAATTAAGTGATATAAATACCATACTTGGTAATATAGATTATACAAAGTTAACAACAAATCATATTACTTTAATTGCTAAAAATCAAGCTGGTATAAAGAATTTATACAAAATAGTATCGGATGCTCATATAAATCATTATCATAGAGCTCCAAGAATTCTAAAAAGTGTTTTAGAACAGTATAAAGAAGGAATTATTGTAGGTTCTGCTTGTGAAGCAGGAGAAGTATTCCAAGCAGTTAAACAAAATAAGAGTGAAGAAGAGTTAGAGAGAATAATATCTTTATACGACTATATTGAAGTTATGCCCATAGATAATAATAGATTTATGATAGATAAGGGTGAAGTGGAAGATGAAGAGGAATTAAGAGAACTAAATAAAAGATTAATAGAAGTTGCCAAAAAGTTTGGCAAAATACCAGTTGCCACAGGAGATGTTCATTTTATAGATAAGCATGAAGCTGTATTTAGAAAAGTGCTTAAGTACTCTCAAGGATTTAAAGTTGATGAAGAAGAAACTTATCTTCATTTTAGAACAACAGATGAAATGTTGGAGGAATTTAAATACCTAGGTGAAGACTTGGCTTATGAAGTTGTGGTAGAAAATACTAATAAAGTGGCAGATATGGTAGAGAAGGTATTACCTATACCAAATGAAACTTTTCCTCCAAAAATTGAAGGTTCAGATAAAGAACTTAGAGATATGTGTAATGCAAAGGCAGAGAGAATTTATGGATCACCTCTACCTGATGTTGTTAGAAAAAGACTTGATAGAGAGTTAAACTCTATTATAAACAATGGATATGCGGTGATGTATATAATAGCTCAAAAACTAGTTACTAAGTCTCTTGCTGATGGATATCTAGTTGGTTCTAGGGGGTCTGTTGGATCATCGCTAGCTGCAACTATGAGTGATATAACAGAAGTTAATCCACTTCCTGCTCATTATGTTTGTGAAAATCCTGATTGTAAATATTCTTATTTCTATGAAATAGGGGAGTGGGGTTCAGGAGCAGATTTACCAGATAAGGATTGCCCAAAATGTGGAAGGCCTCTGAAAAAGGATGGACATGATATACCGTTTGAAGTTTTCCTTGGATTTGAAGGAGATAAAGAACCAGATATAGATCTTAACTTCTCAGGAAGTTATCAGCCTGTAATTCATAAATATACAGAAGTACTATTTGGTGAAGGTCATACTTACAAGGCGGGAACCATAGGTACTGTTGCAGAAAAAACTGCATTTGGTTATGCAAAAAAATTCGTTGAAGAAAATGATTTAAACTCTACTTCAGCAGAAGTTTTAAGACTTGCCAATGGATGTACAGGAGTAAAAAGAACAACAGGACAACATCCTGGTGGAATAATGGTTATTCCAGATTATAAAGATGTTTATGATATTACACCAATACAATATCCTGCCAATGATCCAAGTTGTGGAGTTATAACTACACACTTTGATTATCACTCTATAAGTGGTAGAATATTAAAACTTGATATACTTGGACACGACGTTCCGACCATCATCAGAATGATTGAA